>JBBAED010000003.1 GCA_041656115.1 Dehalococcoidales bacterium
GGCGAATGGATAGCAATCCTTGTTTACTCCCGTTCGTTGGACCCTTCGACAGGCTCAGGGCGAACGGGCTTTTTCCCTCATCCTGTTTCCTCATATTGTCATCCTGAACGCAGTGAAGGATCTAAGAGGTCGGGAAATACAGACTATGAGGCATCTTCAGAAGCAAAAAAGAGGCATCGTTCTCTTCCAAAATCCACTACCGAACGCTGCGCTATCCGCCAACCCCCAGATTCTTCGACAAGCTCAGAATGACAAATTATAAACGTCTTTGCGAGGAACGAGCCGTTAGGCGAGTGATGTGGCAATCTCCAATGAATTTAATCTATATGAGATTGCTTCGCTACGCTCGCAAAGACAAAGGTAAGTTGCGTTGTCTTTCTTGTTGGAAAAGGTCTCGCAAAGACAAGGGGTTTTCCGGCCGTTCGTGGTGAGCTTGTCGAACCATAACGGCGGTCGAATGGCAATCCTTATCTACTCCCGTTCGTGAGACCCTTCGACAGGCTCAGGGCGAACGGGCTTTTTCCTCATCCCGTTTCCTCATTTTGTCATCCTGAACGCAGTGAAGGATCTAAGAGGATGGGAAATACAGGCTGTGAGGTATCTTCGGACGCAAAAAAGAGGTATCGTTCTACTCTAAAATCTATAACCGAACGGTGCACTATTCGCCAACCCCTAGATTCTTCGGCAAGCTCAGAATGACAATAACACTACCGTCTTTGCGAGAAGCGAGCTGGTCGAACTGCAAATGTGACCGAATGCTTCTTCTTGGTCTTTAATTTACCCAAAAGGGCATTAAACAGACAGGTCTCTTTTATTGAAAACAAGGAGGGCGGCTGCTAAAAGAATTATCGAGACACCAAGCAATATTCCTGCATGGCCTGCATTTAATCCGTGATTTAACGGGTCATTTCCGATGTAATAGTAAAACAGTGAAAACTTTTGATAGGGTTCGACAGAGGAAACGGCGCCCGCCAGCGCATTGGTAAAATACGATATGGCTGCAATCCCGCTGGCCGCTCCGATTGCCAGCCCCTTGTTTCCGCTGGCGCAGCCGACAGCAAGTGCCAGAGTTCCGAAGGTTAATCCCAGGAGCGCTGCACTTATACAGCCTGCAAGGAGCTCAGCCCAACCGATTTTCATGCCCACAATAGCAGCACCGATTAGAAGACTCAGCCATAGAACTATGGCTAGGATAAATGTCTGCATCGCTATTGAAGCAAATTTAGAGATGACTATTTGCCAGCGATGGAGCGGGTAAGAGAGAAGGATATCGAGGGTGCCGCTTTCTTCTTCTCCGGCGATTGCGCCGCTGCCACGTCCGATTGCAAATATCATAAAAAGCAGGGGAATTATCATAAAAAATAGCTCGGTATTCAGGAAACCTGCCGGTGAAGTAAAATCGCTAAGCCCACCGGCAAACAGAGCAAGCAGTTCCGGCGGAATGGCTTCAATATACTGATTAATAGCGGAAGCCGATTCCGCTATAGTCGGGTAAAACGTCGCCATTAGAAATGCGGCGGCTGCCAGACCCAGTGCCCAGAACAGGAGAGAGTTGCGATGGTCTCTCAGTGTTTTAGCAAACAAGCTAATCATTGCTTTTTTCACTCTCCCCATAATAGGTTAAAAAGACCTTTTCCAGATTCGGTTCGCGGCTTATGATATTTAAAACCCGGTGCCCGGAGGCTGACTTTACAAGCCCATCCAGTTCGCCGATTACCGAACATTGAAGAATATTATTTTCGACTCTGATATTCTGCACACCGCTGATACCGGCAAATTCATCTGGGGAAACAGGCCGGTCGAAGTGTATCTCGATCTCGCGCAGCGCTCTGGCTTTTAACCGGTTCACGTCTTCAACGGTTGCCAGCTTGCCGTTTCTTATTATGCCTACCCTATCACAGATGCGTTCAGCTTCAGGCAGTATATGTGTAGAAATGAAAGCAGTTCCACCTTCTTTTTTTACCTCTGCTATTAGATGATAGAACTCCTGCTGTATTAGAGGGTCGAGACCGCTGGTAGGTTCATCAAGAATAATAAGCCTGGGGTGGTGTATTAAAGCCTGTATCAGTCCTATCTTTTGCTTGTTGCCTTGAGAAAGCGTACGGATGCGTACAGACAGGTCACACTTGAGCCGTTCACAAAGCTCTTTAACGTATTTCTGGTCAATGTTGCCGCGAATTTTTGCAGCAAAATCCAAGAATTCATGACCGGTAAGATTTTCATACAGCTCAAGGTCGCCCGGTAGGTACCCTGTAGATTTTCTTATCTGAACACTTTCTTTGCTGATGTCATGCCCAAAGATAGTAGCCTCACCCGTGTTTGGATGTATGAAATCAAGAAGAAGTCGGATAGTTGTGGTTTTACCGGCACCATTGGGACCGAGATATCCGAAAACTTCCCCTTCTTTCACTTCGAGGGTGATGTCCGAAATACCGCGTTTACGTCCGTAGCTTTTGGTTAGTTTATGAGTTCTAATAGCGATATTATTGTTTGTCATCACATTTCCAGTTTACCAGTGGCTATCAGGGTTGTCAATGGTATTTACCTCAAATTAATTACCGTAACCCCATCCCCACCCTCGGTGGCGGGCACTGTTTCAAAATTCTTAACCAGCGGATGACATGACGCTAAGTCGCGTACCATTGAGCGCACAGTGCCGGTGCCGTAACCGTGGATAATCCTAACCCTTTTTAGATTGGAAACGGCCGCATCGCTTAAATAGTTATCCAAAAGCACTTCCACTTCATCGGCACGCTTACCGCGCAAATCCAACTCCGGTGATATTTGCTTTAAAGGAACTTGCACTTTTACCTCGAAAGTTTTGTCTTTAAATTCGCTTCCCGCTAGTTTTATAATGCTGTTTTTAGCGGTTTTAAAACTCATTGAGCCGGACGAAACTTCTACCTGCCCGGTTTTGTCGTTAATCGCGATAACGGTTGCTTTAACGCCGACTTCTTTAATTAAAACATTATCGCCGACATTAATTTCCGTATCTTCTTCCGGTAAAATTTCATCGCTTTCGGCCAAAATTCCTTCACTGATTTGCCGGCGTACGGATTGTGAAGCTTGGCGCGCTTTTCTAATGGTTTCTTCGGATTTTGCCCTGCGCAGTTCGGCGGTTACGGTTTTTAATTCCCTTTCAAGCCGCGCCACCTCTTCAATAATTGAATCGCGGGCGTTTTGTCTTAGCCGCTCTTTTTCTTCGTTGAATTTTTTTAGTTCGGTCGTTAGCTCTTTATTTTGCCGCGTAAAGATTTTCTTTTCATCTTCAAGTTCACGATTGAGGTTTTCTAAGCGTTGTTTTTCTTGCTGAATGTTGGTTAACAGTTCCTCAAGCTGCCGTGAGCCCTCTTGTAATGAATTTCTGGCGGTACTAATTACTTCTTTGGGTAATCCGAAATGGGCGGCGGTGGCGATGGCATTCGATCCGCCTGGCGTCCCCAGGGTTAGTTTGTAAGTTGGGGTCATTGTTTCGGGATCAAAATCAAACGAAGCATTTTGCAATCCTTGCGTTATATGAGCAAAGACTTTTAAATCGGTGTAATGAGTGGTGATGACCGCCAGCGATTTGGAGGCAAGTATATGCAAAAGAATGGCTCTGCCGAGTGCCGATCCTTCGCCGGGGTCGGTGCTGGCTCCCAGTTCATCCAATAAAATCAAGTTAAATCCCTGTAATTTCCTTAAGATGCGGGCGATGTTACTCATATGCCAACTGAAAGTCGATAGTGTCTGCGCAATGCTTTGTTCATCGCCGATATCGGCATAGATTCCGTTTAAGACGGGCAATCTGCTGGCGGGACCTGCCGGAATCGGTAAACCCGCTTGTGTCATCATGCAAAGTAACCCGATTGTTTTTAGGGCAACGGTTTTCCCGCCGGTGTTGGGGCCGGTAATTGTTAAAATTGAAAAATCATTGCCGATTTCAAGACTAAGCGGCACGGCGCTATCACCCAGTAAGGGGTGGCGCGCGGAGTCTAATTTAATAACGGTGGGCGTTTTTTCATCGGGAAGAAAAACTTCGGGTTCGTTGGCTTTGAATCTGCGAGCAAAACGCGCCTTTGCCAAAGCTAAGTCTATTACTGCAACAGCTTCGATACTCTCGATAATATCTTCGCTTACACCGCCGACAAGCGCACTGATTTCGGTTAATATGCGTGCTATTTCCTGTTTTTCACGGATTTGTTCCTCTTTAAGGGCGTTGCCGAGTTCCAATGCCTGCAAAGGTTCGATAAATAAAGTGGCTCCCGAATTGGATACATCGTGAACAATCCCTTGGATGTCCTTGCGAAATTCGCTTTTTACCGGTATCACATAACGGCCTTCACGCTCGGTAATCAATGCTTCCTGAATATAATGATTTTGGGTTCCGGTTGAAATTAACCCTTGCAAAGTATTGATTAGCGCTGTTTTTTTGGATTGTTGGTTACGGCGGATTGCGGTTAGTTCCGGTGAGGCATTGGGGAGGATTTCACCGTCGGGAGAAATTGCACGGTCAATCGCTTTTTCGATCGGAGCAAATTCACCGATAAGATTGGCATATTTTGTAAGCATTGGGTAATTATCGGAACTTGCCGTTATTAAATTACGCAATAACCGCATGGTTTGCAGGGCGTTACCGATTATTCTTAATGTTTTAGAGTCAATGATTTGGCCGCGAGAGGCGGCGACACTGTAATCACGAATATCTTCAACCCCGTCTGCTGATGCCCCTCCCTCTGTTTCAATTAAAATACGGGCTTCCTTTGTTTCGGTAAGCTTTGTTTGAATTTCGTCAATATTATCGGAAGGAGATAAATCCGTTGCCATTTTACGGCTGATTGAAAAAGAGCAATAGCCGGCAACAATTTCACGGATGCGTGGGAATTCCAAAAGTTCTTGGTCTTTGATATCCATCTTACCCTTGTATTATAGGGGTTTGGGGATAGGGTTGACAATAAATACCGTCACCGAACCGTTCGAAACAGTAATATTTTGCAATCAAATCCTGATAACGATTAGAATTGAAAAAAACTGATTAAAAAACTATAATAATGGACATATGGGCAAAATAAATTTTGTTAGTGGGTTTAACGGTAATGGGTAGACGACCTTTGCGCCGCAGGGTGGGTTTTGTTCCGTCGGTTAGCAGGTTTATTCCGGCAGGCAGGCAGCGCTCCATGGTTGAGGGAGTAAGACTTACCGTTGAGGATTTGGAGGCTATTCGTTTAAAGGATATTGAAGAGTTGGAGCTTGAAGATTGTGCCCATGAAATGAATGTATCGCGCACCACTTTTTCGCGTATATTGGATTCGGCGCGCAAGAAAATCGCCGAGGCCATTCTGAACGGAAAAGAAATCATAATTGAGGGCGGTAATTTTGAAATAGCGCCAATCCGACGTTTTTCCTGCCCGCGGGGGGATAAATGGTATACAACCGGGGAAAACGTTACAGAGCAACTGCCTAAAAACTGTCCGATGCGCAATAAACAGTAAAATATGACAAAAACCGTGAATAAACTGTATTATATACAGAATGTTTTAAAAACTATAAAAATTTTGGAGGGTATTTAATGGTAACCGAAGAACAGATAAGGCAAGAACTTAAAGATTTAGTAGTTCCCGGCCTTACAAGAACCGTCGGCAGTATGAATTTGATTTTGGATACCAAAATTGAAGAAAAGAAAGTCACTTTAACATTGGCCGCGGCAGGAATGGCGACACTGGTTCAGGGGGTTTTAAAGGCTAAGATTACTAAAATTATTAAAGGGTTTGATGAAGAAATCGAAGTTGAAGTTAATTACGAAAACATTAAACCCGGTGTATTAAACAAAATTAAAAATGTTGTAGCCATCATGAGCGGTAAGGGCGGTGTAGGTAAATCCTTGGTTGCCGGTTTAACTGCCGTTTCGCTTAGAAGAATGGGTTATAATGTGGGTATCTTAGATGCCGATATTACCGGCCCCAGCGTTCCTAAAATGTTCGGGGTTACCGATAGGCCTATCGGAGATGAAACCGGCATTTTACCTGTTTTATCTAAATCCGGTATCAGGGTAATGTCAATTAACCTTCTTTTACCGGTCGAAGATGATGCCGTTATTTGGCGCGGCCCGTTAATTGCCAGGGCGATTGAACAGTTTTGGCAGGACGTTCACTGGGGCGAGCTGGATTACCTTGTTATAGACCTTCCTCCGGGGACATCTGATGCCGCTTTAACCGTAATGCAGTCAATCCCCGTAACCGGTGCCGTTGTTGTTTACACCCCGCAAGATTTGGCGATGATGATTGTCAGAAAGGCTTTCAGCATGGCTAAGAATATGGATAAACCCGTTTTGGGCGTTGTCGAAAATATGAGCTATATTTATATTCCCGAGTTAGATCAAAAAATGGAACTTTTCGGTGCCAGCCAGGCCGAAATGATGGTTAAAGCTGCCGGCGCTCCGCTTTTGGCGCAGATTCCGGTCGATCCGAATCTTGCCAAACTGGTTGACGAGGGCAGGGTTGAAGATTATGAAGCCGATTTTATTATCCCGATGGGCGAGAATATCTTAAAATCAATCACCGAAAAAGTACCGGCCAAGAAAGCCGAAAAAGAAGACTAAAATTAATTAAGTTTCCTTTAAATGAAAGACCCCGAACCTGAATCGGTTCGGGGTCTTTTTTACTATTTTGTAATTCAAAAAGGGGGTTCTAAACCCTTTCTTGGACCAATAATTCAACGACGCTCGGGTCTGCCAGTGTGGTGATATCACCCAAATTACTGACATCGCCGTTAGCGATTTTTACCAATATACGGCGCATAATCTTGCCGCTGCGTGTCTTGGGAAGCCCTTCCGCAAACTGGATTTTATCGGGGGTAGCAATCGGGCCGATTACTTTTCTAACGTGGGCTTTAAGTTCTTTCTCAACGGCTTTGTCTGCTTTTTCACCGTGTTTTAGAGTAACAAAGGCATATATCCCTTGACCCTTAACATCGTGCTTGATACCGACTACAGCCGCTTCGGCAACCTTGGGATGCGAAACAAAAGCGCTTTCAACTTCGGCGGTGCCGATACGATGCCCTGAAACATTTAAAACATCGTCAATGCGTCCCATAATCCAATAGTAACCGTCCTCATCTCTGCGCGCCCCGTCACCGGTAAAATACATATTCGGGAAGCGTTTAAAGTATGTATCAATAAACTTCGTATGGTCGCCGTAGATAGTGCGCATTATGCCCGGCCATGGCTTTTTAATGCATAAATAGCCGCCCTCGTTGGTTTCGACTTCTTTCCCTTCGGCGTTAACTATTGTTAATTCCACGCCGGGGAAGGGGAGGGTTGCGGAACCGGGTTTGGTTGGTACGGCACCGGGGAGCGGGGTAATCAGATGCCCGCCGGTTTCGGTCTGCCACCATGTGTCGACAATCGGGCATTTTTCACGGCCGATAACACGATGATACCACATCCAAGCCTCAGGGTTAATCGGTTCACCGACGGTGCCTAAAAGCCTTAGGCTTGATAAATCATGTCTCTTGGGCCACTCTTCGCCTTCACGCATAAGCGCGCGGATTAAAGTAGGAGCGGTATAGAATGTGTTAATCTTAAACTTTTCGACAATTTGCCACATTCGGTCGGGTTTAGGATAGGTGGGCGTACCCTCGTAAATAAAACTGGTTGCCCCGGTTGCCATCGGCCCGTAAACAACGTAGCTGTGGCCGGTTACCCATCCGATATCGGCAGTACACCAGAAAACGTCTTCGTCTTTAACATCAAAAACCCATTTCATAGTCTGCATGGTATGCAGTAAATAGCCGCCTTGGGTATGTAACACCCCCTTGGGTTTACCGGTGCTGCCGCTGGTATAAAGAATAAATAAGGGGTCTTCGGAATCCATTACGGTCGGCTCGCAAACCGACGAAATATCATCGGCTTCGATTTCTTCGTGCCACCAGCGGTCTCGGCCTTCATACATATTGATATGTAATCCCAAACGCTTTACGATAATTATATCTTTAACATCGGGACAATCTTTCATTGCCACATCCGCGGCGTCTTTACAGCGAACAATTTGCCCGTTGCGATGATAGCCGTCGGCGGTGATTACCAGTTTCGATTTGCAATCCAATATGCGGTCCCGAAGCGACTCGCCGCTAAATCCGCTAAAGACGATGCTGTGAACCGCCCCGATGCGGGTACAGGCTAACATTGCAAATGCGGCTTCGGGAATCATCGGCATATAAATTGTGACCGAATCACCTTTTTTAACGCCCAATTTTTTGAGTACATTTGCAAATCGGCTTACTTCATAGTGTACTTCCTGGTAGGTAAAAGTCCGCACTTCGTCTTCGCCTTCGCCTTGCCAGATAATTGCTGCTTTATTTTTGCGCCAAGTATTTAAATGGCGGTCAAGGCAGTTGTAACTGATGTTCAATTTCCCGCCGGTAAAGAATTTAATATCAACCTTACCGGTAAAGGTATAATCGCTGACTTTATCCCATTTTTCAAACCAATCAATCTGTTCTGCCATTTGCCCCCAGAACCCTTCCATGTCCTTGGATGCCCAATTGTAGAGTGCTTTGTAGTGGGCTAACCCTGAAACGGCGGCTTTATCAACAAATCCCTGCGATGGAGGGAATACCCTTGTTTCTTCCATCATTGAGGTAATTTCTTGAGACTTTTCTTCGCCCTCTTTGGCAGTGTCGGCTTTGGGTTCTTCTTTAACCTTTTCAATGCCCATGGCGCTATCGATTGTCTTACCCAGTTCTTTGTCGTTATAAGGGGCGACAACATAGTCGGAAGCCCCTTGTTTCATCCATTTGGCAATTGAATCCGCGGTCGGATTATTGGATGTAATAATAAATTTAAAGTTTGCTTGCTCTTTAATAAACCCGGAAAGCGTATCAGTCCCAACAGCGTCGGCCGTTTCCTGGGGGAGTACGGCTACGTCGAAGCACTTATCGGCGAGTGCCGAAGCCGCAGAGGCGCTGTCGACCGTAACGACGTGATAGTTCTTTTGAGTTAGGTAATTCACAATGGAATTGCAGAGACCTTTATCGTCTTCCACGACAAGTATCGAAGGGATTTCTTTCGGGGAAGCGGATTTGTCTTGAGACATTTTTAACCTCCTGAAATGAAAATTCTGAAATTTTTAAAATATTAGAATTTGGTAATACGTGAAAGATGATATCAGTAAAAATGTGTACTTGTCAATACTTATTTATGTGTATAGGGGATATAGGCAGCAATAATAATCAATGAAATGCTATTTGACAAACATAATATATGTATTATAATAATACTATTGATTACACAAAGTAATTTCGGAGGGTAGTATTTATGGATAGCTTGCCGGATGAAAAAGAGAAAAAATTTGACCTTATTTTAAATAAATTGACCGTATTTACGGGGGAAATGCTTTCGGAAGGTCATATACTGCTTGAGTCCGAAGGTAACCTTACAATGTCGCAGTTACGCGTGCTCCTACTCCTTAAAATCAACCATAAGATGAATATGACCCAGATTGCGTCCGCTCTGAATATCCATGTATCCACCGCTACCGGGTTAATAGACAGGCTGATTGTAAAAAGATACATAAAAAGGGAAAGCGACTGCGAAGACAGAAGAATAATTTATTGTACTCTAACCGAAGACGGATTTAAAATTGCCGATAATATCTGGCGTGTTGTGCTTGAAAATGCTCAGTCGCTGGTGGAGTTTGTTTCATCCGAAGAATTGGATGTTATCGGTAATTCGATTGATATTTTGCAAAGGGCATGGGCTCAAAGAAGAGAAACGTTAAATAATGCCTAAGGGCTTTTTATAATTTAGTTTGTTTGCGAGGTTGTTATGTTTAGAAAATTAGGGGGTTTTACCTCTAAGTTCAAGTACCTGATTATTCTTTTTTGGGTCGGGATTGCTGTTTATATGGCGATGTTTGCCCCGACCTTAAGTGAAACGGGTAAATTGGATACATCCGGTTTCTTGCCCGAAGGGACCGAATCGGCAAAAGCCGCTGAACTGGTTACAGAATATTTTCCGGATGAAGTTAACGATTCTTCAATAACGATTGTAATCCATAATCCGGATGGGATTAATGCTTCCGATACGGCTTTTGTACAATTTTTTTCGGACTGGCTTAACAATGAAGGCGTTTCAGGCGGGATTGAATCGGTAACATCAATTTTTACCGACCCGACACTGGCTCCGAATTTGATTTCTCCGGATAATACCACGATGCTTGTTAACGTTGGATTAAATACGGCGGTATCGGGTAAAACTTCCGACGAGATTTTGGAATCGGTTCGAAATTATGTTATCGGAAACAACAGTTCAACTTCTTTACAGGTTTATGTTTCGGGCGAAGTCGGCATTATGAACGATATGATTAGTACTTTGATGAAAAGTATCGATCTTACAACTATTGTGACCTTAATTCTGGTGATTGTGCTGCTCCTTTTTATCTACCGCTCGCCGATTGCTATGCTTGTACCTTTATTAACTATCGGTGCTGCATACCTGGTTAGCCGCGGAGTGCTGGGTTATATGGGCGAGTGGGGGATTAGTCTCTGGTCTCAACTCGATGTTATTATTATCGTCTTAATATTCGGGGTGGGTACCGATTATTGTTTGTTTATGGTCTCAAGATACAAAGAAGAGCTCAGGCATAGCACCAGCCGTTTGGAAGCCTTACGCAATACCGTTGGTTCAATCGGTTCGGTTATCACCGCCAGCGCCTTTGCGGTTATTATCGGTGTTGCCGGTTTGGCTGTTGCCGAATACGGAATGTTAGAAACTATGGGGCTCGCTTTATCCGTTGCTGTTTTGATTACTTTCCTTGCTTCCCTGACCTTAACCCCCGCAATTTCGGCCCTTTTTGGGAAAATAATGTTTTGGCCCGGAAAACATGCCGATACTTCCAAACCCAAAACGGAACCGGTTAAAGAAAACGCTTTTTGGCGCGGAATCTCTAAAATAACAACTAAACACTCATTTATTGTTGTTCTTTTGGTTGCGATTATCCTTGCGGTTCCTTATATTCCGTACTCGAAGATGACTTTATCTTTTGATACGTTATCGGAACTCTCAGCCGATTCCGATTCAATCAAAGGGTTTGATGTTTTAGGCAAACATTTCGATATCGGAAAAATGATGCCGACTACCGTGATTTTACCCGTTAGCTCCGGCAGCGCCCTTTCAAGCGAGGCATTAAAAGAGATTGATTTAATATCATCCGATATCGCGGCCTTAAACGGGGTTTCGGGAGTGATATCCCTTGTTTCTCCTTCGGGTAACGGAGAAGCGCTTGCAATATTAACCGTGTCGGGGCAAATAAATATATTACTTGAGCAGTTAAACGCCGCTATCGGTAATGCTTCTGCCGATCCGACAGCACTTTTTGACCCTGCTACGGCACAGATGTTTCAACTTTTAGGGGGCTACTTGCAAGAATTAGGTACGGCCTTCCCTGCGGTTACCGCTGAGCCCTCCTATATCGCCGCTCTAACTGTCTTAAATAATATTAACGAGGCAATGGCAAATATCAATCCGCAAAATATTGATATGGCAACCCTGCCTGCTCTGTTAGCCTCGTTCCAACAGTCCATAGGGGAGTTTGTTCAGGCGCTTAGCGGTCTGGGAAATTATTTTGTGACAAACGGCAATCCTTATTATGTACCACAAACGTTAGTCTCAATATATCCCGAATTCAATCAGCTTATAGATACCTTTGTCTCTTCCGATTCCAAGGCGGTTAAACTGATTGTGACGCTTAGCGATTACCCGTATGCCGAAATGGCAATGGATACAATTCAGGATATCAAAGGCCTTATCCATAACGGGAATGCATATACATATTTTGATACCAATGAATCGGCGGTCGGCGGCGCATCTTCGGCAATGTTGGATGTACGTTCCGTACTCGAGGTTGATTTTACCAAGATTATAGTTGTTGTTTTGGCGGGTGTTTTTATAATTTTGTGCTTGCTTCTGCGCAGTTTTATTGCCCCGCTCTACATTCTGGGCATTGTTACTTTTGCTTACGGTGCCACCATGGGAATTTCTTCGTGGATCTTTACCGACCTGTTGGGGCAATCGGGGGTTAGTTTTGCGGTGCCGATTATTGTGTTCGTGCTGATGATTGCCATTGGCGCCGATTACAATATCTTTATGATGTCGCGTGTTCGTGAAGAAGCCCATAATAAATCAATGAAAGAAGCGATAACCAAAACGGTAATGAGCACCGGTTATGTGATTATGGCCTGTGGTTTGATATTGGGAGGCACTTTCCTTGCGATGGTTCTCTCTCCGATTCAAACAATGTTCCAAATCGGCGTTGCGGTTGCTATAGGAGTCTTTTTGGAAGCCTTTGTTGTCGTGCCTTTGTTGTTACCGGCGATAGCAAATATCTTCGGAAGAGTGAATTGGTGGCCGTTTGGGCATAAAAAGCTGGGAATCAAGAAGGATTAATAAATTAAAAGAGGGGAGCTTAACGCTCCCCTCGGTTTATAACTGTATCAATACTTTTTAACGGTTTACGGATATTCGCTAAGCGCTGTCGGATGTAAACGGAATTACCCGGTCAATCGAATCTGCATTACATAACAGCATAACCAGGCGGTCAATCCCCAGCGCCACACCCCCGCATTGAGGGATAAAAGGCACCGCATCAATAAACTTTTGCGGCATTTGCATGCGCTGCCCCTGTTCCTTTTCAATTTGTTCAATGGCCTCGTGAAACCGTATTTTCTGCTCGTTAACATCAATCAGTTCGCTGTAAATGTTAGCAAGTTCCAGTTCTCCGAAAAATATTTCAGCCCTTTCGGCAACTTTTGCGTTATCGGGTTTAATTCTTGCCAGTGCGGAAGCATAAGACGGGTAATCCAAAAGGACGGTCGGGCGGTCTTTGGCAAAGCCGGGTATGACCTTCTCTGCCATATCGATATCAAATTTTAACGGGTCAACCTCGGTGGTGGGGTCCCAGCCGGCAAATTTCAAATAGGCGTCTTTAACCGTAATTTGGGGCCATGGGGTTGCAATATCGAAAACGGAACTACCGTATTTGATTTGGCTAAATCCCATCTCTTGGCCAAGGTAAGAAATCAAATCTTCAATCTGCTTTACAATAGTCGTGTAATCTTTATCGGCATAATACCATTCAAGCATTGTAAATTCGGGGTTATGCAATCGCCCTCGCTCGCCTTTGCGAAAACAGCGTCCGAATTGGAAAATTTTTTGGTATCTGGCGGCTAACAACCGTTTCATATGCAGTTCGGGTGAGGTGGATAAAAACCATTCTTCACTTTTAATCGGTGTGATGTAGGCCTCGGGGGCGATTTCCGGCAAACGGACGGGGGTTTCTATTTCTAAAAAACCCCTGTCCTCGAAGAATTTGCGGATTAATTTGTAAATTAGAGCCCTTGTTTTTAAATTAGACTTGAGCCCGATAAGATGTTTTCTTTCATCTTCCATAGTCTATTTCTTGTTAATACGCTCTACGTATACACCGGTACGGGTGTCCACTTTGATAATATCCCCGACATTAATAAAAGTCGGCACACCGATAACTGCACCGGTTTCTATGGTGGCGGCTTTTAATTGCGGAGAAATTGTTTGTGCTTTAATTGCAATATCGCTTTCCAATACTTCGGCTTCAATAAAGTTGGGAAGCGTAATTTCAACCGGCTGATCTTCAAACATCAGCATATCAATCAGCATTCCCTCTTTTAAGAACAACTTCCTGTCTCCGATTTGGGTTTCGCTGATATGTAACTGTTCAAAGGTTTCGGTATTCATAAAGATATACTCGTCGCCGTCTTTATAAAGGAATTGCTCTTCGCGATATGTCGTTTGAGCTTCATCCACTTTTTCTCCGGAATGGAGGGTTTTATCGATAATAGTCCCGTCAAGCAAGCTTCTGAGTTTAACGCGGTAGATTGCGCGTCCTTTACCGGGCTTGGTGAATTCAAGATCTTCCACGTTATAGGGGGTTCCGTCAATCAAAAGTTTAATGTTTTTACGTATATCCGCAACATCCATATAAATCTGTCCTTTCCTTATGTTATTGGTAAATTATAGCAGCAATTTGTACTGTCTAAAAGGAATTAAAAGCGGTAGCATTGGTTTTTGGCAATATAAAAAACGCATTCCAAACATTTAACACCTTACTAGCTTATCAAAAATTGTGTCCCCATAGCAATATAGGGTTTTAAAATAAAAAGGAGAGCGGTATATTGACAATGCTATAGCGAGTATGTATTATTATGAAAGATTTTGGAGGCCTTGTAAACGGTTATTATCAATTTCGGGATATATTAAAGGAGTAGGCAAATGATAGCAAGAAAATTGTTAAAAACTGCGGTGCTTTTGATTGTGGCGGCTATGGTTTTACCGATAGCGGCTTGCAGTGACAAACCGGCGGAAAATATCACACTGAATATATCAGCCGCGGCAAGTTTAACCGATGTTTTGGAAGAAATAAATTCCGTATACATGGATGCTAATCCGAATATCAAAATTATTTCCAACTATGCCGCCTCAGGTACCTTACAAACCCAAATTGAACAAGGCGCCGATTGTGATGTCTTTATTTCGGCAGCCGCCAAACAAATAGATAACCTCGAAAATAAAGCCCTCCTCCTGGAAAATACGCGCGTTAATGTCCTTAAAAACAGCATTGCACTGATTGTGCGTAAAGATACTAAATTAGAATTAAATTCGTTTGAGGGACTTATTGCCGATGACGTTAAACTGATTGCCGTCGGAGATCCCTCGTTTGTTCCCGCCGGAACATACTCTTACGAGGCACTTGATTTATTAAAAATTACCGACGGTTTAAAAGATAAATTGATACTGGGCAGTACGGTTAGGGATGTTTTAGCTTATGTGGAAACCGGTAACGTAGATGCCGGGTTGGTCTTTTTAACCGATGCCGTTTTAATCGATTCAATTAAAGTTGTGGCGATTGCCCCGGATCAAATCAATTCTAAAATCGTTTATCCGGGGGCTGTTATTAAGGCTTCCGCAAACCCCGATGCGGCAATTGCTTATCTTAACTATCTTTGCGGTGCAGAAGCATCGGCTGTTTTTGAAAAGTACGGATTTAGTCCGATATTTGAGTAATACCGCCAATCATATTAAAATAGTGGGCTAAATAAACATTAAATTGCGGACTGTTAATGAATTATCTGGAACCATTGCTTGTATCAATGAAGACGGTTGCGGCAACAACCGTGGTCACCTTCTTTCTCGGGATTGCCGCAGCACGTTGGATGGCACGTTATAACGGTAAATTTAAAAGCCTGATTGACGGGCTGTTTATTCTGCCGATGGTCTTACCGCCGACCGTGGTCGGTTACGGGTTGCTACTGGTGTTTGGCGTTAACGGCATAATCGGAAAAGCACTGTTGGCAATCGGTGAAAAGGTTGTGTTCTCCTGGGAAGCAACGGTTATTGCGGCGACCGTTATGGCTTTCCCGATTATGTATATGACAGCCAAAGGTGCCTTTGAACAAGTTGAGCCCAATATTGAGGCCGCTGCGCGCACATTGGGTGCCGGAGAGTGGCGTATCTTTTGGACGGTAACCCTCCCGATGGCTAAAGCGGGGATACTGGCGGCAACCGTACTTGCTTTTGCGCGTTCTTTAGGAGAATTCGGCGCCACTTTAATGCTTGCCGGAAACATCGCCGGAAAAACACAAACAATTCCGATTGCTATCTATTTTGCAATTCAAGCCGGTGATAATCAAAAAGCGATGATTCTCTGTCTAATCGTCTTGGCAATCTCTTTTATTTCCCTTGCGGCGATTGCTTACTGGAACGGCATCTCCAAAAAGATGAAACCGGTCAAATCGGCCGAGGTCTATTCCTAATGTCTAAAAACAGGTCAAAATGTTAAAAATAGAAGCTAAGAAAAATTTTTCGGGATTTAACTTGGATGTTAGCCTCACCGCCGATAGCGGGATATTGGCGATATTAGGGCCATCGGGGTCAGGGAAAACGATGACCTTACAGGTTATTGCCGGGCTGATGAAACCGGATGAGGGCTTTGTTGAGGTTAACGGTAAGGTCTTATTTGATTCCGAAAATAAAATTAATATGCCGGTACAAAAACGCAAAGTCGGGTTTGTTTTTCAGCATTATGCATTATTTCCGCACCGTACCGTTTGGGAAAATATTGCCTACGGGTTAAAAGATAAACCGAAAGACGAAATCGATAAAAAGATAATCCAGTTATTAAAAACAATGAATATCGGCGGCTTGGAAAACCGTTATCCGCGTCAGCTTTCAGCCGGTCAGCAGCAAAGGGTTGCCATTGCCCGCGCGCTGGCGCCGGAACCGGATGTGCTCCTGCTTGATGAACCTTTTTCGGCACTTGATCCCATCCTTAGAGACCGCTTGGTATTGGAACTTATGGATTTGCAGAAGGTATTTGACGGCAGTATTTTATTTGTGACCCACGATCTTGTAGAGGGATACAGGTTAGGTTCAAAGGTAGCTGTTTACCACTCCGGAACTATTGTTCAGCACGATACCAAAGAAAATGTCTTTTCTTATCCGGCCAGCCGTAATGTTGCCAAAATGATTGGTATGTCAAACCTGATTGAAGGGGTTATCACCGCTGTAAACGCCGATAATCTCACCGTTTACGTCGATTCATGGGGTGTTGCCCTGGAAGCGGCAAACCGAAAAGGCGATAACTTTTATTTAAATCAAAACGTAATTTTGGGAATACGTCCGGAATATATTACCGTTAGCGAGGGGCGTGAGGTAAATACTCTTCCCTCTAAAATCATTCATAAAATGGAAGGGATTGCCAGTAATAATTACCGCTTTCATGTAAACTCCGATGCTTCGGAAAAAAGATATATCGAAGCCGTTATCCCCAAAAATTCCGTCAGCCTGCTAAGCGTAAACAACGATTGCAACCTTTACTTAAACCCCGACTTATTGGTTGTTATGCCGGAATAGCGTACTAAAATTTTAGCGTAAAATCCTATCTCTAAAACGGTGTTTTGTACTTGACATCAAACGTAATTTTCGGTTACCATTCTGAACGTAATTAATTGCTTTTTTGTTGTTTCTAAAGGCAATTCCGCCGGTTTCCGCGTAGTTGTTCAAATAAAAGATGTTCGACTTAAACAGGCGTTCTAATCTTTATTCTGGAAGGAATGAAATAATTGTTTAGCGAATCAATTCTCTTAAGCCCCGATTTTCAAATGCCGTTATTGCTTTTTGTAGCTTTAGCGGGTTATTTAATTGCCTATAGGATTAACCAATCCGCCGTTGTCGGAATTATTTTGGCCGGTATTTTGGTCGGCCCCAGTTTTTTGGGGCTTGTGACGTATACCGATTTTGTTTCGTCACTGGCGCATCTGGGGGCGGTGGTTTTACTTTTTACCATCGGCCTTGAGTTTAACATAAAAGAAATTGCCAAGGTGCGCTATCTGGTGATTGGTCTGTGCGGTGTGATTATCCCCGCAATCGGCGGGTTTTTTACCGCCGAACTTTTCGGATTTGATTTTAAAGCGGCGGTGTTTATCGGTACCGCGCTTACCGCTACCAGTATCGCTATTACGGCAAATGTCCTGCGCGAAATGGGTAAACTGCAAACCGAGGCCGCCAAGGCGATTATTGCCATTGCCGTTGTTGATGACGTTTTGGCGCTCTTGTTTCTTTCGATGGCCGAAGGCGTTGTTTCGGGCAATATTTCGGTGGGGACGCTCTTGCTTACCTCCTTTGTTGCCGTTGCATTTATCGCTATTGGAATTATAGTCGGTAAATTTGTTTTTGCCAGGCTGGCAGTGACGCTCAGTAATACGGCACTGGGGAATAAATACCCCGAATCCATTTTTATATTTACGATTATGACCGCATTTTTATATGCCTTAACAGCCGAATTGGTCGGGCTGTCTGCAATTGTGGGGTCATTTTTAGCGGGGGCGACTTTCTCGGGGATCAAGTTTAAAAACAGTGTAAAATTAAAAGACGGCGCGGAGCATTTGCATATTATATTTTCATCGATTTTCTTTGTTTCGCTGGGCGTCATAATGGATACGCACTACATCACCCTGGATATTATTTGGTTTATTTTGGTACTCACGGTTGTTGCCATGATTACCAAATTTATCGGCTGCGGGATACCGGCCAAACTGTACGGAATGAATTGGAAGGATTCCTTGGTCGTAGGGGTCGGGATGGCGCCCCGCGGCGAAGTCGGTATGATTATCGGTTTAATCGGTTTAAATCAAGGCTTGATTGATATGGGCGTTTATTCGGCGATAATCTTGGTCTGTTTGCTAACAACAATAATATCACCTTTGATAATGAGAAACGGAATCTATAAACATTAAACGGCATTAAAAATCTTTTCTTTTAAAGGACATATTTAACAAAATAATCCCGCAAAGTATGCTGTGTGCAACGCGGGATTATCTTTATTGATTTAAGGGCAATCTAGGCACTCAAATCACTTAGCTAAACCTATAAAATTATACTTTTAAGATATTAACCGATATTATTTATTTCCAGCCGTTGGTGTCGTGTGATACACTCTATGTACCACTTGTTGGGGTTAGTGTTTTGAGTATAAAGATTCATTATACATGGGGCGCTTTTGGGGTGCTTTTTGCAACGATTGTAGCTTTGCAATACGCCGAGGACTATTCGTTCTTTTCCAGAATACTTTTTGGGGTAGTGGTCGCACTAATCTTTTTTGCAATAATCTTTTTGCGGGAACTCTTGTTGGCGAAGGTTATCTTCCGCAGGGAACTGCAATTAAAAAAAATAACCCTTTTCTTTTTTGGCGGGGTTTATAAAGAAAGCGCCGATAAATATTACTCGATTCACCCGCCGCTTCTTTATCTTTCAAAATTTCTGTTTAACTTCTTGCTGGCGGCGTTATTTTACGGGCTTTACGCGACCTTTGTCGATATAGACCTTTTGGTTTTGGCAAGGGCTTCTCAGGCATTTACTTATATGTTCTTCTTATTTTTTATAGCTCATTTTATTCCGATTTACCCCCTTGACGGCGGGGAAATCGTGCGCTTGTTATTATGGAAAAAGACCCGTAATTATTACCGGGCAACGCGTATTGTCAGCGTGATAGGGTGGGCTTTCGGTTTAATTTTAATTTTTGCCGGGGTAATGCTTCTGATTATAACCGGACAGTGGGCGATTGACCTACTAATAGTCCTGTTTGGTTTTACCGTTTATATCGCCGCGGGATTTACGCGTAAACAAATGCGGATTCATGATGTTTTAAAGCCGATTGAGGCTGAAGATGTCATGACAAGGGAATTTGCGATTATACCTGCGCAATATACGATTCGGCGCTTAATTCGAGAGGTTGTGCTTATTAAAAGCTTGCATTATGTTCTTATTGTTGAAAATGACAGATTGCAAGGGATTTTAACCCTAAAACAGATTAAAAAGGCTCTGCGCAAAGGAAAAGCGGATGCTTTGGTAATCGATTTTATGACTCCTTACTCCCAAATGCGGACTGCCTTCAGACAGCAAGCGGCAAACGAGTTATATGACGATATGTATCAACAAAACATTGAGTACGTGCCGATTGTAGAGGGTGAAAAAGTAGTTGGGGTTGTCAAAATGCGCGCCTTAATGAATGCTTACAAAATTCGCTCCGGATTCGGGCTGTAAATTTTGCACCAAAACAATTTATTCTGTTAATTCTTTTAGCGGCAGCGTGTCAATCAGTTTAACTTCACGGCTTTCGGTGTAGTAAACTCGCCACTGCACTTTAAACCAATGGAAGGGTCTTTGCGCTTGTGATCTGATATGCAGCCTAATATCATTGGGGTTACCGGTTTCCCAAAACACGCCTCTGATGCCTGTCGATTGAGTTCCCGTTTCAATCTCGACCTCATAATGGTTGCGTTCAATTCCGCTTGGCAGTAACCCTTGTCGGTAAACGTTCCAAAAAACTTGCACCGTGCTTCTGGGAGCGGCTCTGGTTTTAATACGTATGCGTCCGTCTTCAAGGTTTTGAAGATTAACCCAACCGACCTCCGTAACACCGCTAAAGAGCGGAAAAGAAACCTTTTGGCTTGTTTGGAAGATATCCCGAATGCCCTCAATTTCATTTTCTCCGACAATATCCTCCCAGCTTTGCCATTTGAAGTAGGATTCGTTAAAGTGGCTTATTGTGCCGCTGGCAACCGGTATTCCCCCCACCACATCATCCCAATAATCCGTTCCCGGCAGGAGGGCGGATTTGTGCTCAAAAGAACCGGCTCGGCCGAGAACCGAAAAATCCATAACGCCGCCGAAAACATATTTTAATATTTGGTCTGCCAAGTTAGCGGCTAATTCCGTTTCCGTGTTAAAGTCGTTGTGGCCGTATTCGCCGTAATAAATCACATCCGCACCGTCGGCGTACTGGCATGAAATAGGCACTATTTTATCGTCCATATCCCTGGGTAAGAGGTCAACCCCGCCGGAATCAAACTGAGGGCTTAACGGATACGATTCGGCTGAAACCAAAGCCAGCCAACGCTTGTTTTGGGCGACCCATAACCCGTCGGCGGAACTGTCGTAGTGGGCTAACGAATTAAGCACTCCTTGATCGGGGATTAAAAGCTGGACCCCTTCGTATCCCAAATTAGTATCTCCGCCGATAAAATAATAATCGGTGAGGCTTTTAATCGGGCTGTTAACCGTTACAACCATTGCTACCTTTTCGGCAATGTTTTCGATATTATGGGCTACGGCATAAAGGGCGGCTTTGCCTCCCATGCTGTGCCCAATCAGAACCAAATTGCTTTTACCGGAAAAACGCTTGTTTATATCCTTGGCGACATTGGTTGCCCAAGTTTCGATATCTACTTTATTGGCATAAGATCTGTTTAATGTATCGGCGCTGATTTTAATATTGGGGTTTTCGCGCTCGTAGCGTGCGATATACTCGGGAAGTTTATCCCAGACCATATCCTCAAGCGGTTGAGGCATTCCGGCATTACTGTTAAAGCCGTGCAGAAAAACAAAGTTAATCTCTTTAATATCGTAATCTTCCGCTGCCTGCACGGTTATCGGTGCAGAGACCCCGGATAACATTGCAACCGAGACTATACTTACTATCAGTGCCGTTATCAGTTGTTTCATGGCTGCCTTTGTAACAAATTGCGGTTATTAATACAGCGTAACGCCGATTAAAGCCATAATATCACCGACATATTCAATAATTCAAGTAATTCGAGTTACCGGAGGGCTAACGCCGGGATGTTTAATATGGTAAAATTGCGTATAATTATGGATATACCAGAATAGTTTTATTTTACTGATACGGGGTGTGCCATAAAAACGATACATAAAATCATTGCAATTATAATCGCTTTATCGGTTTACGCTATTCCGGTAGGTACTTCGGTATCGGCGGCGGGGATTGGTTTTTGGTCGCTTTCTGATAGCGGCGCTACGGCGGATTTAAACGCTGTTTGGGGGGCAAGTAAGGATAATATTTATGCCGTCGGTAAAGCAGGGACCGTTTTGCATTATGACGGCGCAAATTGGTCTTCGGAGGCAAGCGGTGTCAGCTCCGATTTATACGGGATATGGGGCAGCAGTGCAAATAATATTTATGCTGTCGGTAAATCAGGAGTTATTACACACTACAACGGCACAAGTTGGTCTTTAGAAACAAACGGAATTAGCGCCGATTTGCACGGGATATGGGGCAGCGATGCAAATAACATCTATGCCGTCGGCAATTCAGGCATTATTACACATTACGACGGCACCGGTTGGTCCGCCGTAACAAGCGGAGTTAATGCCGATTTATACGGGATATGGGGCAGTGGTGCAGATAACATTTATGCCATCGGTAAATCGGGCATTATCACACACTATAACGGCACAAGTTGGTCTTTGGAAACAAGCGGGGTCAGCACCGATTTGTACGGGATATGGGGCAGCGGTGCGGATAACATCTATGCCGTAGGCAAATCAGGTACTGTTTTACGCTACAACGGTACCGCCTGGTCCGGCGTAGCAAGCGGTACCGCGGTAACCCTTAACGGAATTTGGGGGATCGATAGTTCACACATTTTTGTTGTCGGGCAATCGGGTGTTATTTTAAGCTACGACGGGGCAGTGTTTGTCCCGATGGATAGAAATATTATCACCGAACTCCGCTCGCTGTGGGGATCCTCTTATTATAATCTGGTTGCGGTCGGGGATTCGGGGACAATCTTAAAATATGCTCCACCCGTAATTTCATCCGTTACCCCCAACGAGGTTTTGCAAGGAAAAACATTAAACGTAACCATCACGGGGGATAACTTCGGCGGGACAACTGCAATCACTTTCGGTGCCGGTATATCGGTTAACAGTTTTACCTTAATCGGTAAAACTATAATCAACGTTAATCTAACCGTTACCTCGGGGGCTGTATTAGGCTCCAGAAATATAACCGTTACGACACCGAACGGCAGCTATACGTTAGAGGCCGGTTTTAAAGTAAAACAGGCCCTTCCGTCTCTTACTTCGGTTGAGCCCGGACAAGGCAAGCAAGGCGAAACGTTAAATGTTACCGTTACGGGCAACAACTTAACGGGCGTTACCAAACTGGACTTCGGCAGCGGCGTTACGGTTAATAATTTTACCGAGCTTAGCCCGAATCAATTAATTGTAAATATATCCGTGGCTCGGGATGCTGCCGGCGGTTTCAGAAATGTAGCTGTTACCACTTCGGGCGGTAACTACACGTTAATAAACGGGTTTACGGTGATGCAGGCCCCGCCCGTAATTGATTCCACTGATCCAAACAATGCCCGCCAAGGGGAAACATTGGATGTTTTGCTTAGCGGTTCCGATTTTAGTAACGCAACCGCATTCTCGTTCGGTGCCGGTATTTCGATAAATGATTTTACGGTAAACGACAACAATTCCGTTAATGTTAATATTACTGTTTCACCCAATACCGATATCGGGGTCAGGGATGTAACAATTACCACCCCCGGCGGCAGTTATACGCTGTCAAACGGGTTTACCGTTAAACAGGCACTGCCGGAAATTTTAACGGTTGAACCAAATTTGGGGCGCCAGGGGGAAACTTTAAACCTGACAATTACCGGTGATAACTTTATCGGTGCGAATATGCTCTATTTCGGTATCGGCATTTCAGTTAACGGTTTTAATGTTCTCAGTTCTCATCAAATAGCGGCAAATATCACCGTTTCCGCCGATGCCGCCGTCGGGCTCAGAGATGTTGCGGTGGGGACCTCCGGCGGCACTTTTATCCTTGCGGATTGCTTTACGGTCAAACAGGCTTCGCCGCTTATTAAATCGGTTAGCCCTGCAAACGGTAACCGCGGTTCGACTGTTTCCGTAATTTTAAACGGCAATAACTTGGACGGGGCATTATCGGTTGTTTTTGGTGAAGGTATTACGGTAAGTGAATTTATTACCATAAGCCCCTCACAGTTACAGGTAAATATTGTCATCGTCCCCGATGCCGAAACGGGGCCGAGAGATGTTTCCGTTATTACCGCGGGAGGCAGTTTTACCCTTTCCGGCGGCTTTACGGTAAAACAAGAACTGCCTCTGATTACGGGTTTGAGTATCGGCAGCGCAAATCAGGGGGCAACATTAAATGTAACAATAACCGGCGCCAATTTTAACGGAACAAGTAAGGTCCAATTCGGTTCCGGAATCGCCGTTAATTCCTTTAATGCCGTTACCCCCGAGCAGATAGTTGTCGGCATTACCGTTGAAACCGGTGCCGCTGCCGGTAAACGCGATGTAACAATTACCACTCCCGGCGGCAGTTCGGTATTTGCGGAAGGGTTTACGATCAAACAAGCCTTGCCTGTAATTACATCAATCAACCCGGATAGAGGAGAACCGAGCACTTCAATGACAATTATTGTAAACGGCAGCAACTTGGCCGGTGCAACCTCGGTCAGTTTCGGAGATAGGGTTGAAATTATCGATTTTGCCAATATCAGCCCCACCCAGTTACGCGTAAACGTCAATATCAAGGCGGATGCATTATTGGGTCCGAGGGATATTATCGTTACAACCCCCGGCGGAAGCACAATATTTGGGCAGGGGTTTAATATCGAGCTAAAAACACGGAGTACGGCGGCTCTGATAACTATTTGGTCCGCTATTGCCGTAATAGCTGTGATTTTAACAATAATCCTTAATGTTATCAGACGCAAAAGGGCATCCAAGTTATAACCCAAAGCATGTGAAATTAAGATAGGCTTGCGAAAGTTTGAGCTTGAGATGGCGACCCCGGGGGGATTTGAACCCCCGATCTCCACCGTGACAGGGTGGCATGTTAGACCGCTACACCACGGGGCCGTAATGTCTAAGATTTTGACATCACAAAGTCTATCAAGTATCCTAAAAACTGTCAAATCAATCGTAAACTCCAAGCTTCTTCCGAATGAAATATTATTTGAGATAAATTTAAAATCGGTATAAAGTGCCCGGCGTTGTTTGCAAATCTTTTTATATGCTATAATTAGCAATAAAATTTCTGAGGGGTTAAGTTAGTGGCCAGAGTAGTGACATCAAAAAGAAAAAAGAAAGAAATAATTAGCGTTGCCGGAGATGCGGAACAAAAAAGAAATTACGAATTGGTTGTAATTTTTGATTCCGGTTCTGCGGAAGAAAAGATAGAAACTAAAGTCGATGCTTTAAAACAAAGCATAGCCGATTTCGGCGGAGAGATATCCAGCGTGGAAGAATGGGGCAGGAGAAAATTGGCGTATCCGATTAAGAATGCCACAGAAGGTTATTACATTCTGACTCACTGCGTTATGAAACCTTCTCAGGTCGCCGATTTAGAGGGTAGGCTTCGTATAACCGAGCATGTTTTACGTCATATGGTGATAAAGTCCGAAGATTAATTTTATTTATGCGATAGACGAGAAAAAGGAGAGCTACCGGAATGGCGAATTTAAACAAAGTTATGATTATAGGGAATGTGGGTGGTGATCCGGAGATGCGTTATACTCCCAGCGGGAATCCGGTGACGTCCTTTCGCATTGCTACAAATCGAATCTATACCACACCCGAAGGGGAACGCAAACAAGAGACCGATTGGTTTACCGTAGTTACTTGGAACAAACTGGCCGAACAGTGCAATCAGTTCCTTGCCAAGGGCAGGCTTGTCTATGTCGAGGGAAGGTTACATAACCGCAGCTGGGAAGGTCAGGACGGGCAAAAACGCTTCAGAACCGAAGTGATTGCCAACAGGGTAACATTTTTAGATAAACAATCTTCATCTATGGGTGAAGAAAGGGACGACGAGCCGGAGACGGTTGAGATTGAACCTGATGATATACCGTTTTAACGGCATAACAAAGCAGAAAAATATTATAGGGTAGAGGATATATAACTAGTGGCTAAACGAATTGTTTCCAACACGAGAAGAACCGGTTCATGGAGAAGCGGCGGGAAGTTTACTTCACGCAGAAAGGTTTGTGCGTTCTGTACCGGGAGAATAAAAGAAATCGATTATAAAGACAATACAATGCTCAGCAACTATATTACCGATCGCGGCAAGATTGAACCGCGCCGCCGGACCGGTACTTGCGCCAAGCATCAAAGGGCGTTGGCGGTTGCTATTAAAAGGGCTCGTCATATTGCACTGCTTCCCTTTGCTCCCGAGCATATCAGCTTAATGGGTGATGTCGCTTCAATCAGAATTGCTCCGCCTAAAGCCGAACAGGCTAAACCGGAGGCCGCCAAAGAAGTCAAGGAAGCGGTTTCTCAGGAAGCCCCTGTAAAAGAAGAAGCGGTTAAGGCAGAAGAAGTTGAGGCAGTTCAGGAAGAAGCTGTCGAGACTGCTGAGCCTAAAGAAGAGGAAACCGAGGTTTCCGAATAGGAATAACCCACTCCTAACCGGAGGGTTACTTACAAAAATATAAAAAATAATTCTGTCCCCTTGCGTCGGCAATTTTTTAAGGTTGTCGCTGTAAGCGAGACGGATATGCATTTATTAAGGAGTTTATAGTGCCGAAGAGAACATACCAACCGAAAAGGATTCCCAGAAGAAGAGAGCACGGCTTCTTGGCTCGGATGAGTACCAGGGGCGGAAGAGCTGTATTAAGAGCAAGAAGGCTCAGAGGTCGTAAGCGTTTAACCGTTGTTTAAAAACTGCCGAAGAAGCAGCATTCATATATCTCTTACTGATATTATCACCGTAACATTTCTAAGTATGTAATTCTGCCTCGTTGTTTGGATTATGGCAAAAAAAGAACGTATTACTTGTACCTCGGATTATCTCTCCGTGCATCGCAAAGGCAGGCCTTGGGGCAGCCGATTTCTGGTTGCGAAGGTTTTGCCGAACGGAATGGATTATTCCAGATACGGATATGTCGTCAGCAAGAAAATAGGCAATGCGGTTGTCAGGAATAAAACCAAGCGTTTGCTGCGAGAGATAATGAGGCAGGTTAACCTAAAACCCGGGTTTGATATAGTTTTTATTACCCGGGCGGGGATAGCCGATTTAGGGTATCAGGAATTAAAAAAGACGGTTTTGAGATTATTATCGCAAGCCGCTTTAATAACGGAGCACAATGAAAAAACCATTTTTGATGTTAATTAGGTTTTACCAGTTAACCATATCAAAGGTCTTGCCTTCCAGCTGTCGCTATTCCCCCACATGTTCGCAATATACATACGAGGCTATCGTTAGATTCGGTGTTTTTCGCGGTACCTGGATGGGCATGAAAAGAATTGCCCGTTGTCATCCCTGGCATGAGGGCGGGTTTGACCCCGTTCCGGAAGCAAACGGGAAGCCCCAATAATTAGCTGATTGGAAAAAGATTTTGAGTATTGATATGAAGAAAAAGAAAAGTACAATATTTAAGGCGGCGTTGGCTGTCTTAGTCCTCTTTGTTTCCTTCTTTACCGCCGGTTGTTCTTCATCCGCTTACGTTAATTACGGTTGGACCGGTTCTGTGGTTGACGGCGACACTATCTTTGTTGCATCGCAAGGGAAGATTACCGCTTTGCAAAAAGATAACGGTTCGGTTAAATGGCAGAGGGAAATTGAAAAAGATACCGCTCCTTCCGGATCCCTGGGTTGCGGAATGGGGGCATCGGCTTCGGTAATGTATGCCGATCCGCTCGTTTATGATGATGTTGTTTATGTGGCAACCTACACCGGCAAGATATTTGCCTTTGCCACCGCTTCGGGGAATCTTTTGTGGAAATACCCGGTTGAAGGAAACGTTGCACAGATAATCGGTGATTTGCTTATTGATGAAGGAAAGCTCTATTTTGCGGCGGTCGGCGGTGTTGTTACCGCTTTGGACCTCGAAACTCGAGCTGTTGTCTGGGAATACGATACTAAAGATACAATATGGGCATCTCCGTCCGTAAACGGTAATACCCTCTTTGTCGCCTCTTACGGGAAGAAACTCTTTGCTATTGACAAAAATACCGGCGAGCCGAAATGGAGTAAGCCTTTTGAAACACAAGGCCCCATTACCGCAGCGCCGGGTTACGATAACGGGGTTGTTTATATCGCTTCGCTTGACCGGGGGATATATGCAATAAGTGCTGAAACAGGGGCTCTGATTTGGGAATTTAATGCCTCAAGTAATGCCTCCCGTACCCCTAAAAATTGGTTCTGGGCAACACCGTTACTGGTTAACGGCGTTATATATGCCCCCAATATGGACGGCTTTGTCTATATTATAGATGCGGCTGACGGCAAACTCATGAATGCTTTGGAGCTGGGTACTGCGGTTTCATCCAATCCCGTCCTTAACGGCGAGTGGGTGCTTGTGGCTACTCAGCATGGCGCTTTGTACTCCATTAATATCAGTAATAATACAAAAGTTTTACTTAGGTCGCTTGATATGACAATTCAATCCTCGCTTTATGTTGATGAAGGTATTGTCTACGTTCATACAATCAGAGATGAAAATCTCTATGCAATCAATGCGGGCTCCGGTGTTATGGTTTGGTATTATGAAGTCAGTTAACTTAGAAAGCAAGGTGGTTTAAATTGAATATAGGTGCAATTTGGGATGTAATCGCACTTGGCCCGATGATAAATATTCTCATCGGTTTATCTGATATCTTATTTGGCAGCTTCGGGTTAACTATTATATTGCTGACTATTGTAATCAGGGCTTTGATGTTCCCGCTAACCCGCAAGCAAATGAATGCCACCAAAGCAATGCAGGCGTTACAACCGAAGCTTGCGGAATTGCAAAAGAAATACGCCAAAGACAGCCAAAAGTTTGCCCAGGAGCAAATGAGGCTTTACAAAGAGTCCGGTGTAAGCCCGACAGGGTGCCTTTTACCGATGTTGGTGCAGATGCCGATATGGATTGCGTTGTACCAATCAATCATGCGCGTACTGGCGGTTGCTCCGGGTAATTTCCTAAACTTATCGGAATTTCTCTACTCTTGGCCGATAGTTTTCCAGGCCTTGCCGGTCAACAGCCAATTCTTGTGGCTCAACTTGGGAACGCCCGATTTACTGCTGGCTCTTCTTGTCGGCGGTTCGATGTGGGTAACTCAGAAGATGTCATCGCCTCAGACAACCAATCCCCAGCAAAAATCGCAGGCGCAAATGATGACAATCATGATGCCGCTGATGTTTGTTTTCCTTTCGATGACTTTCCCCAGCGGGTTGGCATTGTATTGGATTATGTCCAACGTTATTACAATTGCAATACAGTACAAAATTACAAAGAGTTGGGGTTCCTTAAACGTTCCCAAATATATTGCAATGTTTAAAGGGTTGATTCCCGCTAAAAAAGAAAGCTCCAGGGATAAAAAATTAAAACAGCGAATTGCATCCGTTGAAAACACTAAAAAAGATAATGTTAAGGCGTTACAAGCCTCCAAATCGGAAGAAACCGAAATAGCGGAGACAGAAGAAGAAAGCGATGTAGTTGAAAACGAAGTGCGTACAAAAGAAGCAACCGGTCGTAAGACCAGCTTTGATAGAGCTAAGCAGAAACCGAGAGGAGGTAGAAGTAAACGTTCTAAACGAAAGTAGCGGTTTGTAACCGGCGTTATTGTTTAGGCGTTAAAAGGGTTTTATGGACATTATTAAAGATACTTTAGAAAATATTCTGGAGAGAATGGGGGTGGAAGCTTCCGTTCAATATCTGGAGAGCGATACCCCTTTTGACGAAACAGGCGAAGATTCTCCGACTGTTTATAACATCGAGGGCGATGATTTAGGAATTCTAATCGGCAGGCGCGGGCAAACGCTGGCCTGTTTACAATACATTGTTAAAATCATTGCCGCCAACCAAATCCAGGATGCGCTGCCTTCGGTTGTGATTGATGTTAACGGATACAAACAAAAGCGCAAAGAGGTTTTAAGAGAGCTTGCCGAACGCGTTGCCGGGCAGGTGGAAGCCAGCGGCAGGTCGTTTACTTTGGAACCGATGCCGCCCTATGAAAGGCGCATTATTCACCTTGCCTTAATCGATCATCCGGGGGTTTTAACCGAAAGTGTCGGTTACGGTGAAGACCGCAAGGTTTCCGTTATTCCCAAGCACTAAAAACAGTTTGTAATCTTTTTAAAGATGCGACCTTGAAATAATAAAAATATTGTGGTAATTTTTTAAAAAGCGATGATGGAGAAGAGTAAATAGAATCCTGCGGAAAGCGAGCCCGGTACGGTGTAAGCGGGCCTGTAAGTTCTATTGAAAATCACTCCGGAGCTGCCAACCGAAAGGCACTAAGCCCGGTAGATTTGGACGGAGTTGTCGCCTGTTATAGCTGACAAAAGGTGTTTGACACCTTATCGAGTGCCTCTTTTTAGAGAGGAATCGGGGTGGTACCGCGGGTTAATTTTTCCCGTCCCTAGTTGGGGGCGGGATTTTTTTTATAAGGAGTTTATATGTTTCAACCGGTTAACAGCAAAGTAGATTTTGCCAAAAAAGAAGAGGATATTCTTGAATTTTGGCGCCAAGAAGATATTTTCAATAAAAGTATCGAAGAGCGCAGTAATTGCCTTCGTTTTGTACTTTACGAAGGGCCGCCGACCGCTAACGGCAACCCCGGGATTCATCATGTCCTTTCGCGTATATTTAAGGATGTTATCCCTCGCTATAAAACGATGAAAGGCTATTATGCCCCGCGTATTGCCGGCTGGGACACGCATGGTTTGCCGGTTGAGCTGGGTGTTGAAAAGGAGCTCGGCTTTACCAACAAATCCGATATTGAAAAATACGGTATCGATAAGTTTAACGCCAAATGCCGTGAAAGCGTCTTCCGTTATTTGGAAGATTGGAATGCAATGACGGAGCGTATCGCCTATTGGTGCGATATGGACCATCCTTATATCACAATGGAAAACGATTATATAGAATCCGGCTGGTGGATTATTAAACAGCTTTGGGATAAAGGCTTAATTTATAAGGGTTATAAAACGGCGGCTCATTGCCCGCGTTGCGGTACTTCGCTTAGTTCTCACGAGGTTGCGCTCGGTTATAAAGAAGATACGGTTGATCCCTCGGTTTATATTAAGTTTCGGGTAATCCCTCAATCCTCCGCCAAAATAAACCCCGAACTTGCCGAAAAACCGCTTTTTCTGATGGCGTGGACGACAACCCCGTGGACTTTACCCAGTAATACCGGCCTGGCGGTTTCGGCGTCTTCCGAATATTCAATCGTTGAGGTTAACGGGGAATATATCATTATGGCAACCGCTCTGTTAAGTTCCGTTATGCCTGATGAAAACCGCGTATTCCAAACCCTAAAGGGTTCAGACCTTATCGGGTTGGAATATAAACCACTTTATAACCCTCACAGTTACGGAATGGAGCGCCTGCGCTTTATAACCCCTAACAGCTCCGAATTGGAGCTGCAGCCCGTTGATGATAATTTAACTTATCGCGTTTGGGGAACCGATTTTGTTTCTATGGAAGACGGAACCGGTATCGTTCATATTGCCCCTGCATTCGGTGAGGTAGACTTCGAAGCCGGTATGCAAAACCTGATGGATTTTGTGCAAACGGTTGATTTACAGGGTAAGGTTATCGGTAATTACAGCTTTGCCGGTAAATTTGTTAAAAAGGCCGATCAAATGATTATCCAAGAGTTGGATGAGATGGGTTTACTGTTCCGCAGTTCCACTGTCAGCCACACTTATCCGTTTTGCTGGCGCTGTGATGCGCCCTTGCTCTACTACGTAAAACAGAGTTGGTATATCCGTACCACCGCCGTAAAAGACCGGCTTGTTGAGAATAACGGAATCGTAAATTGGTATCCGGACCATATTAAGGAAGGGCGTTTCGGTGACTGGCTTAAAAACAATGTCGATTGGGCGTTTTCCAGAGAGCGTTATTGGGGAACCCCGTTACCGATTTGGCAATGCGATTCCTGCGGGCAGTTGGAATGCATCGGCGGCTTGCAAGAATTAAACAATAAAAAGGGCTTTTCGGGTTTTTCCGAACCGGTCGATTTGCATCGCCCTTATGTCGATGATTTAACCTTCAATTGTGCCGATTGTACCGGCAAAATGAAACGTTTGCCGGAGGTAATTGACTGCTGGTTTGATTCGGGGGCAATGCCTGTTGCCCAGTATCATTACCCGTTTGAAAACGATACGCTTCTTGCTGACGGCAGATTCCCGGCTGATTATATTTGTGAAGCGGTTGACCAAACACGCGGTTGGTTTTACAGCCTGCACGCTTTATCGACCTTATTATTTGACCGCCCTTGCTATAAAAATGTTATTTGCCTGGGGCATATTTTGGATGCCAAAGGCGAAAAGATGAGTAAAAGCAAAAAGAATGTTGTCGAGTTCTGGCCGATTTTAAATAAATACGGAGCAGATGCGTTGCGCTGGTACCTTTTTACCGCATCTCCTCCCGGTAATGCCCGCCGTTTTTCGGAACAATTGGTTTCAGAGGTTACGCATAAGTTTATGCTTACGCTTTGGAATACCTATTCGTTCTTTGTTCTTTATGCCAATATCGATAAATATAATCCGCTAACCGAAAAAGGCGAAACCGTTCCGTCAACCTTGGATCTTTGGATTATTTCCGAATTAAATAAATTGATTGCGGATGTTGATACCGCTTTTGATACCTATAATCCGACTGAAGCCGGCAGGCGCATCGATGCATTTGTGGAAGATTTATCGAACTGGTATGTCCGCCGCAGCCGCAGGCGTTTCTGGAAGAGCGAAAACGATACTGATAAGCTGTCGGCCTATGCCACTCTGTACGAGTGTTTGGTTACTCTGACCAAATTGATTGCGCCGCTAATGCCGTTTATTGCCGAAGAAATGTATCAGAATTTGGTTCGCTCTGTTGATAAAGAGGCTCCGATAAGCGTTCATCTGGCGGCTTTTCCGATTTCCGATGCAACAAAAATCGATGAAGATTTATCAATTGCAACCAAATTGGCGATTAAGCTATCGAGTTTAGGCAGGGCAGCCCGAAGCAGGGCAAAGTTAAAAGTACGCCAACCGCTGGAGAAGGTACAGGTCAAATTATCGTCAAGCGCTGAAAAAGGCAGCCTCGAAAAAGTAAAAACGCAGGTTATTGATGAACTTAACATAAAAGATGTCGAGGTTATTAGCGATCTTTGCGACCTGGAGGAAAAAGGGTTTATTGTTGAAACCGATTCCGTTTATTCCGTTGTTGTTAACCCTGAGGTTTCTCCGGAACTGCTCAAAGAAGGAATGGCGCGCGAGATTGTTCACCGTCTACAAAACATGAGGAAGGAAGCCGGCTTTGAGATTGCCGACCGTATTCTTTCTTACTATGAGGGTGAAGGGTACGTTGCGGAGGTAATTAACGATTACGCTGATTATATTAAGCACGAGACCCTTTCCGACGATATCAAGCTGGGTGTTCCTACTGAGGGTGTCTGTTCGGCAAGCTGCAAAATAAACGGTTATGAAATGCAACTGGCTGTTGTTAAAGCAAATTAATTTAAAATAAATTTTGATTGCAAATAAAAAAGAGGGGCGAAATTTTCGCCCCTCTTTTACGTTATTGTGTTTTATATCTATCCGACTTTGGGTAACTTTGTTAAGGCTTCTTGCATTTCTTTTTCGGAAAATTCCAAATCCTGGAGCTTGCCTTGCAGATAGGCATCATAAGAGGAAAGGTCGAAGTGTCCGTGGCCGCTGAGACAAATCAGGATATTTTTCGATTCGCCCGATTCTTTGCATTTAACCGCTTCGTCAATCGCAACTCTAATTGCGTGAGTCGATTCGGGTGCACTCAAGATGCCTTCGGTGCGCGCAAACAAAATACCGGCTTCAAAGGTGGATAATTGCGGTACTGCTCTGGCTTCGATAATTCCAAGATTATAAAGATGCGAAACGATAGGAGCCATTCCATGATAGCGCAGACCGCCGGCATGCACGGGCGGAGGCATGAAATTATGCCCTAAAGTGTGCATCTTGAGAAGAGGGGTCAGCCCGGCAACATCACCGTAATCATAAGCAAAGGGTCCCTTGGTAAGGGTTGGGGTTGCCGTCGGCTCAACACAGATTACGCGCATATCCGGTTTGGCGCCGCTCATTTTATCTCTCAGCCAAGGGATAAATAAGCCGGCAAAATTCGAACCGCCGCCGACGCACCCGACGAGAATATCGGGATATTCACCGGCCATCTCCATCTGTTTGATTGTTTCTTCACCAATTATGGTTTGGTGCAGTAAAACATGATTTAAAACGCTGCCAAGGGCATAATGGGTATCATCTCGGGAAACGGCATCTTCAACCGCTTCACTGATAGCCAGCCCGAGGCTGCCGTTGCAATCCGGGTCGATTGCCAGCATATCCCTTCCGGCCTGCGTATCCATGCTGGGGCTAGCAACACAGGTTGCACCGTAGGTTTCCATTAAGATACGGCGGTAAGGTTTGCTGTTATAGCTGACTTTAACCATATAAACCTTACATTCCATATCGAAAAGTTGGCAGGCAATTGAAAGAGCGCTTCCCCATTGACCGGCGCCCGTTTCGGTGCTGATACGTTTAATGCCCTCTTTTTTATTGTAATAAGCCTGAGGGATTGCGGTATTGAGTTTGTGGCTGCCGGCAGGGCTTGTCCCTTCGTATTTGTAGAATATCTTGGCAGGTGTATCCAAGGCTTTTTCTAATTGATAAGCCCTGTGCAGGGTGGTTGGCCTGTAGGTAAGCAGAATTTCTTGAACTTCCTCCGGAATTTCAATATAACGTTCCGGGCTGAATTCCTGCATAATCAGCTCCATCGGAAATAGGGGCGCTAAGTCCTCCGGTGTTATCGGTTTACCGGTAACGGGGTGTAAGTCAATCGCTAACGGCTCGGGTAAATCCGGCAAAATGTTGTACCATTTTGTGGGCATATCCTTTTGGTCCAGAAAAAACATTGTTCTTTTCATTTTAGTCTCCCTTCCTTTTATAAATTTTTATTTTTAATTGCTTGAATTCGCTTAATAACAAAAAACCCCTTCAACCTCAAACGGCTGAAGGGGCATAAGGTCTACCTACGCGGTGCCACCCTTCTTAGTCCGCAATAAAACGGACCATCTTAATTCAGATACATAAGAATATCTTCGGATTTGATAACGCTTCCTCTGCGGTAAAGCCTACTTGTAACATCTTTCGGCTTACGGCTCCCAGGCCCATTCGGCTTCTGCGGCGGCATCGGCTCACACCTTACCCGACTCTCTGTGCCCCGTCTTAAAACTTACTAACCCTGTTCACAGCCTTTGAATATTCAACTGAGGTTTACTATAAAACATTGCTTGTCTGTTTGTCAAGCCCTTGCGAAAGATAAAAAACGGTTCTCCAAAAAAGTATTTAACATTCGTTTTGAAAAGAAATCCGATTCGCTTAATTTATAAAAAATTTGTATTTAAATTTCTTGACACATCAAGAAAGCAAAGGGTAGAATAAGCTGGATTGACGATTGCAGAGGAGGCGTTTTTAATGGTAGAGATGACGGTTGACAGCGTGCGTATCGGTATGATGAACAGAAATATGGAATATCAGTATGTTGTTCTTCTCAAAGAAAAAGCAGCCGAGCGGTTTCTGCCGATTTTTATCGGTCCGGCCGAAGCAAAGGCTATCCTTATAAAGCTTAAGGGAGAAAATGTCCCTCGCCCCTTAACTCACGATTTGTTGCAAACGGTAATGGCAACAACGGGTGTTACGGTTGATTCTATCCTTATAAATGACCTTAAAAGCGATATCTTTTATGCTAAAATCATACTTAATATCGACGGCAGGCAAGAAGAAATCGATTCGCGGCCGAGCGATGCGTTGGCTCTGGCAGTAAGAATGGACACGCCGATATTTGCCGACGAATCCGTTTTGGAAAAGGCCGGAATCCCGCTGGATCAGGACAAAGAAACCGGTGACCCCATTTTGCCGAAAGAAGATTACGGTGAAATTGAAAGCAAGGGCGGCAAAGTAAGCGAAGAAGAAATGAAAAGGCTTTCCGCTTTCCGCGATTTTATTGATAATCTTGATATGGATGATTTCGGGAAGCATAAATCTTAAACTTTGAAAAATAATAATAAGCCTCAAAAAAATGGGGGCTTATTATTTTGTCTTTTTGTATACTGAAGTTATACACAAATGTGTGTATAGGCTTGTGTTAATAACAAGAAATAAACTGTTTTATAGGCTTGACTTAAGGCGTCTTAATTTGATATGCTTTCTGGCAGGTTGACTAAGCCGTGAGGATTAATAAATGGCGTTCAGCCGTACAGTTTATAGGGGCGGGGTGGTACATAGTGCTGGCAATAGCAGGTTGTACACTCGGCGGTCTTTGGCTTGATAACAGATTTGATACCAAGCCAATTTTTATACTAATCGGATTATTCTTAGGGCTTATTTTAGCGTTTTACGGTGTGTATAGGATGGTTTTAGTGCTTATGAAAGACAAGGAGAACGACTAGTGGCAAAAAAGAAAGGCTGTTTGGGTTGCTCTTTTCCAGTTGCTATTATAATTCTTTTGGCTTTATTGGGTATCGGGGTTGTCAGCTTCCTGAGCGGTACGCTCGGTAAAGTATTCTTTGGTGATTTGGGTCTTCCCGCTTGGCTTTCCGTGCCCACTCCGAGTCCGGAAATTCCGGCATCAACACTGTTTCATGTTTTCAATTATCCCGTTACCAACACGACCATAACCGCTTGGTTGTCAATTATTCTTTTGACGGTTGTGTTTTACTTTGGCACCCGCAAACTAAAAATGGTTCCGGGTCGCTTCCAAATGGCGCTTGAATCCGTTATCGGCTATGTCAGCGATTTATGCAACGATGTAGTCGGTGAAAAATACGGGCGCAAGTTCTTTGTATTTGTTACCACTATTTTCCTGTTTGTTATTACCAACGCTTGGATGGGGTTAATTCCCGGTGTAGGGTCTATTATTGTTCATACAGCCGAGGGTGAAGCCGAACTCTTTAGGGCCGCTAACACTGATATTAACCTGCCGTTGGCATTGGCAATCCTCGCGTTCTTTTTTATTGAATATTGGGGTATTAAAATTAACGGTTTCAAATACTTTGGCAGGTTTGCCAATACCCGTAAATTCACATCTTCAACCGGTAAATTACTAAAGGGAGATGTTAAGGCCGGAATCGGCGGTATGCTGCTCGGTTTTATCGATATTTTCATCGGAATTATTGAACTCTTCAGTGAGCTGATGCGCATTGTCAGTTTTACCTTCCGACTTTTTGGCAATATGATCGGCGGTGAGATACTGCTTCTTATGATGTTATCGCTCGCGCCTTTCCTGTTGGCGATTCCTTTTTACGGATTGGAAGTCCTTGTCGGCTTTATCCAGGCGCTTGTTTTCTCAAGCCTGACATTGGTGTTCACTCAAATGGCTATTACACCCTCGCATCAAGAGGATTAATATAAAAAGACTTAAAAAGAGTAAAATTTTTTGGAGGCATTAATATGGAAGTAGAAGCATTGAAATTATTAGGCGCAGGTTTATGTATGGGCTTGGGTGCTATCGGTCCCGGAATCGGTATCGGTGTACTTGGCGCCGGAGCTGTTCAGGCGATTGCCAGGAATCCTGAAGCCAGAGGTCAGATTTTTACTAATATGATCTTGGCGCTTGCTCTTTCCGAAGCGTGTGCTATTTATGCTCTGGTAATTACTATTTTACTTCTGTTTGTTGTTTAGTCGCGAAGTATAGAGGAGGATCCTTTTGGAAGGATTAGGAATCAATTTACCATTATTAATAACACAAATATTTAACTTCGGGCTCCTTTTAGTCCTGTTGTATATATTTGCCTATAAACCGATTATGAATATGCTTGACCAGCGTTCGGCAAAAATTAAGGAAAGCATTGACCAGACGGAGCAAATAAAAGAACAGGCGCAGCTTGCGGAAAAAGAGACGGCAAGGTTAATCGGCGAGGCCAGCAAAGAAGGTCAAAAGATAGTTGAGCAGGCTACGCTCGTTGCCGAAGAAACCAAGCAGAAGGCAAAACAGGATGCAAAAGTTGAAGCCGAAAAGCTGTTAATCAAGGCGAAAGCGGAAATCGAAAGAGAACGCGACGAAGCTATCGGAGAACTTCGCAGTGCTTTTGCCGATTTGGCGATAATTGCCGCCGGTAAAGTAATTGCCGGTTCGTTAAGCGAAGAGCAGCATCGCCAATTGATAGACAAGGTGCTTGAAGAAAGCAGCGTTCTGAATAAAAATTAGTTAAACGGTTTTTGGAGTTAAAGTGGCAAAAAAATTTTCTGCCAGAAGATATGCGCAGGCGCTCTTTGCCGTAGCGCAAGAGAAAAACAGGCTGGATGAAATATCGGTTGAGTTGGAGAATGTTGTTCAACTTAATTTCGATTCTGTTGTTTTCGCTTATTTGAGTAACCCGGTTATCAGTTTCAAAGAAAAAGAAACCTTGCTTGCCGGAAAGTTGCCGAATGTAGAGGAAACAGTTGTTAATCTAATCTATTTATTATTGGCTAACGGCAGAATAGATATGCTTCCTTCTATTATTAACGAATATCAGCAAATGGTTGACGATACCAAGGGTGTTGAGAGGGCCGAGGTTGTTACCGCTGTTCCTCTTACCGATGCCTTGAGAGGAAAAATCGCCGGCCGTTTGGGTGAAATGTTAAATAAGAAAATTGTAATTGAACCGGAAAGCACCGATCCGGGGTTAATCGGTGGGGTTGTCGTCAAGATTGGCGGTAAGTTGCTTGATGGCAGCACGAGGACTGCTTTAAATAATCTGAAAAAAGAAATCAGTTAGTTTGTATAACTACCAAGCTGTACACAGGAGGTGGGTAATTTGGCTAAGGGACAAGAAATAGTTTCAATCATCAAGCAACAAATTGAACAATTCGGCACCCAGGTAAATCTGGTTGACGTCGGAACGGTTATTGAGGTCGGCGACGGAATTGCCAGAATTTACGGGTTGGCCGGTGTTAAATACAATGAAATGTTGGAGTTTCCCGGTGATGTAGTCGGTATAGCGCTTAACTTGGAAGAAGACAGCGTTGCCGCTATCCTTTTGGGCGATGCCGATAACATTAAAGAGGGCGACGAAGTTCGTGCCACCGGTAAAATCGCTGAGGTTCCGGTTGGCGAATCCTTAATCGGCAGGGTTGTTGATCCTCTGGGGAGGCCTTTAGACGGTAAGGGTCCCATCAAAACACAAAGTACTCGCCCCCTTGAAAAAGTTGCTGCCAACGTTGTTTCACGTAAGTCGGTTAATACCCCGGTCCAAACCGGTATTAAAGCGATTGACAGTATGATTCCCATTGGCAGGGGGCAGAGAGAGCTTATTATCGGCGACCGTTCAACCGGAAAGACTGCGGTTGCCTTGGATACGATTGTTAACCAAAAAGGCGGCGATTTATATTGTATTTATGTCGCTATCGGACAGAAGGCTGCCAAGGTAGCTCAGATTGTCGCTAACTTAGAGGCACAGGGCGCTATGGAACATACCATTGTTGTCGCTGCCAATGCCTCCGAATCGGTTGCCTTACAATATTTGGCTCCGTTTGCCGGTTGTGCTATCGGCGAAGAGTTTATGGAAAACGGCAAAGATGCCCTGATTGTTTATGACGATCTTTCCCGACACGGATGGGCATATCGCCAGTTATCGCTTTTACTTAGAAGGCCTCCCGGGCGAGAAGCCTATCCCGGAGATGTCTTCTATTTACACAGCCGTTTGTTGGAAAGGGCTGCCAGGCTCAACGATGAGTCAGGCGGCGGTTCTCTTACGGCGCTCCCGATTATTGAAACACAGGCCGGCGACGTTTCGGCTTATATCCCGACCAACGTTATTTCAATTACCGACGGTCAGATTTACCTTGAACCGGATCTCTTTAACGCCGGTATCAGACCGGCCCTTAATATCGGTATTTCGGTATCCCGCGTCGGCAGTGCGGCCCAAACCAAGGCTATGAAGAAAGTGGCTGCCAAGTTGAAATTGGCAATGGCACAATACCGGGAATTGGCCGCTTTTGCTCAGTTTGGTACCTCGGAGCTTGATAGAGCAACCAAATTGCAGATTGACCGGGGCAAGAGAATTGAAGAGGTTTTAAAACAGCTCCAATTCGAACCGATGCCGGTTGAAAAGCAGGTCATTATTCTCTTTGCCGTTATCAACGGTTATATTGATGATTTGCCTGTTGATAGGGTCAAAGAATTCGAAAACAGATTGCTTAGTTCGATGAGTTCAACTCACTCCGAACTGGTTCAGAAATTGGCAAAAGAAAAGAACTTCGATGACAAAATGGAAGAGGAAATGAAAGAAGCGATTGAAGATTTCAAGAAAAGCTTCAAGTATGTCTAGGAGTGTAAATGGCTAACATACGACTGATAAGAAACCGTATAAGGGGCGTAAAAAACATTGCTAAGATTACCAAAGCAATGGAAATGATTGCCGCTTCAAAAATGAGGAAGGCCCAAGAATATGGCTTGGCCGGTCGTCCTTATTCGGAAAAAATTACGCAGGTTATTTCCAACTTGATGGCATTTACTTCCGGGCAGCCCTTGCATCCGTGCTTGGAAAGCAGGGAAGATGTCAAAAAGATTACTATAATTCATATAACACCCGATAGAGGCCTTGCCGGTGGTTTGGTCGGTAATATTAACCGCGTTACCGGTCGGTTTATTTTAGAAAAAAACACCAAAGTCGGCGTTATTGCCGTTGGGAAAAAGGGCTTGGATTTCTTAAGAAGAACCGGCCGTCAAATCGATGCGGAATTTACGGGTTTAGGAGATTATCCCGATTTGCTTTCGACCTTACCGATTTCTCACATTGTCCTTGACGAATTTCCCGCCGGTAATACGGACGAAGTATACATATCATATACCAAATTCATTAACACAATGTCACAGCAAGCGGTGATGGAGAAGTTGTTGCCCGTTGAGCCGGCTAAAATTCCTCCCACCGAAAATATTCCCTATACCTACGAGCCCGATGAAATTGCTGTTTTGAACGGGCTTATCCCTCGCTTTGTGGAAATGAAGGTATATCACGCAATTTTGGAATCTATCGCCAGCGAGCAATCGGCCAGAATGGTGGCAATGCGTAATGCTACGCAAAATGCCAAGGAATTGGTTCAGGATTTGACGCTGGTTTACAATAAAGCAAGACAAGAAATGATAACTAACGAGTTGCTGGACATTACCGGTGGCACAGCAGCTCTTGAGTAGGAGGAAGTAATGGCAAAAGGAAAAGTTGTCCAAGTTATTGGTTCGGTTGTTGATATTCAATTCCCGCCTGACGAACTGCCCGCACTTTTTAATGCGGTAGAAATCGGCAGCGGCGATGATAAGTTTATCTTGGAAGTCCAGAGTCATCTGGGTAATAACTGGGTGCGATGCCTTTCATTCACCCCGACCGATGGTTTAGCCAGAGGCGTAGAGGCGGTGGATACCGGGAAATCAATTATGGTTCCGGTTGGAGAGGCATGTCTGGGGCGTTTGTTTGACGTTACCGGCGCGGCTTTAGACGGCCGCGGAGAAGTTAAAAGTGAAGAGAAGTGGAAAATCCATCGCAATCCTCCTTCTTTTGAAGAGCAGGAATCTTCTGTTCAAATGCTTGAAACCGGTATTAAAGTTATTGACCTTATCACTCCTTTTGCCAAGGGCGGTAAAGCCGGCCTGTTAGGCGGTGCCGGTGTCGGTAAAACCGTCGTTATTCAGGAACTGATTCGTAATATTGCTACCGAGCACGGCGGTTATTCCGTGTTCGCCGGAGTTGGAGAGCGTTCCAGAGAGGGTAATGACCTCTGGAAAGAAATGGAAGAATCCGGTGTTTTGGCTAAAACCGTTATGGTCTTCGGTCAGATGAACGAGTTGCCTGCGGTGCGTTTACGCGTGGCTCTGACCGGTCTTACAATGGCCGAGTATTTCCGTGATGTCCAAAAGCAAGATGTGTTAATGTTTATTGATAATATTTATCGTTACACACTGGCCGGTATGGAAGTTTCCGCTTTGCTTGGTCGTATGCCTTCGGCGGTTGGTTATCAGCCCACGCTGGCGACTGAGATGGGTATGCTTCAAGACAGAATTACATCCACCAAGCAGGGTTCAATTACTTCATTCCAAGCTATTTATGTTCCCGCCGATGACTATACCGATCCCGGTGTTGTGGCAACTTTTGGTCACCTTGATTCGGTTATTGCTCTGGAAAGATCTTTGGCTGAACAGGCGCTTTATCCGGCGGTTGATCCTCTGGCATCGAACTCGAGGATTTTGGCTCCGGAAAATGTCGGTGAAGAACATTATTTTGTTGCCCGTGAGGTTCAAAGGATTCTGCAAAGATATAAAGACTTGCAAGATGTAATAGCCATTCTCGGTATGGAAGAATTAGGCGAAGACGATAAACTTATTGTTTACCGTGCCCGTAAGATTCAGAGGTTCTTAACTCAACCATTCTTTGTCGGTGAAGTATTTACCGGACGTCCCGGAAAATATGTACCGATTGCCGAAACTATCAGAGGCTTTAGAGAAATTCTTGACGGTAAACACGATGATTTACCGGAGCAGGCTTTCTATATGGCCGGTACTATTGATGACGTTTTGGAAGCTGCCGAAGCATTGAGAGCGGAATAAGCGAGGGCTTAATATGAGTACAATTAAATTGGATATCGTAACGGCTGAGCGGTCGGTTTATTCCGATGATGTGGATATCGTTATTGCCCCCGGAATTGAGGGCGAACTCGGTATCCTCCCCAATCATGCGCCGATAATGACTATGCTCCAACCGGGTGAGCTGGTTGCCCGCAAAGGCAACGAAGAGTATTCGCTTGCTATCTCCGGCGGCTTTTTGGAAGTCCGCCCCGAGGGTGTAATTGTTTTAGCCGATTCCGCCGAAAGGGCAGAAGAGATTGATATTGCCAGAGCCGAAGAAGCTAAGGCACGCGCCGAAAAATTGATGTCTGAGAAATATGCCTCAGGCGAAGATATCGGTGCCTCGGAAGCCGCTTTACGCCGCTCTTTGGTCAGACTTAAGGTTGCCGAAAGGCGTAAGAAAAAGACCCCGCGTTATTAAATCGTTCTAATTACAGATTAAAAAAAGGATGGGTTTTATCCCATCCTTTTTCATTTCTTCTTTTACCGCTAAGACACAACAAACCGTACAAATCGCCTTGTGATTTGCCGTAGTTCGGAATTTATTTATCTGTTAACGGATGTAAACTAGATTATATCAAGAGTGGCGCGAGTTCCGGCTTTGGCGGCTTTCACTCTGATTAAAGTCCTGATTGCTTGGGCAATTCTGCCTTGTTTACCGATTATTCTGCCTTTATCTTCATCGGCAACCTGTAACTTGAGGGTGATTCCCTCTTCTCCGTCTTCTTCAGTCACAACCACAGCATCCGGTGAGTTTACAAGAGACTTTGCTATGTATTCTACCAGTTCTTTCATGATTTCTCCTTTGTCGCCTTAAACTTATCTAAAATTCCTGCTTTTTTAAGCAGGCGACTAACGGTAACCGTGGGCTGGGCGCCCTGACCGAGCCATTTTAGGGCTTCCTGTTCGTCGATATTTACCGTCTCAGGGTCAGTCATAGGGTTATACTGCCCGATAATTGCGATAAAATCTCCGTCCCTGGGTGAACGCGAATCGGCAACAACGACACGATACGCCGGTTTTTTAATAGAGCCAACACGTCTTAATCTGATTTTTACCATATTTTACAGTTCTTTCCTACCTTACTTTCGTGTATTATGCAACAAAATATACGTACATGTCAACAGTATTGAAATGTTGCGTCTCTAAATCATACCTGCTTTCGGCCTAAAATTCAATCATAACAATACCGATTTTTAAGTAAATACTTGAGAGCGCTTAAAATCAAAAACCAGCTTTGCCCCGTATGAAGCCTCGGATATCTTCGTCTAGCCGCTCTTACAGCGTTTGAGGGCTTACGGTGTTATCCTAAATCTTCCTTGAGCCTCTCTTTTTAAATAATGACTTGTAATAAAAGAGGCTAATAAATTAAACTAATTAAACCGATAGAATTTTTTAAGGAGTATTATGAGCGAGCTATCGAATAAATTGGAAGATTTTAAACAAAGAATTTCATCAGCATTGGTGCGTCTTTGACGTCCCTGCCAAAGAAAAACAGATTGCCGAGATAGAAGAGCAGATTTTAGCGGAAGATTTTTGGCAGGACTCCGCAAAAGCTCAAGAGGTTATGCGCTTTTTGTCCGATCTTAAAAAAACGGTTGAACAATGGCGCGGTTTGGAGTGCAAAGTATTTGACATAACCGAACTGGCGGAGCTTGTTGCCGATGATAATGAACCTTCTTTAGACCGCGAAATCAATAAAGAAATCGATTCCATAGAATCTCAGATTGAAGAACTGGAATTTAGGTTATCTTTTAGCGGCGGTTATGATAAGAACAAAGCCATAATTTCAATTTATGCCGGTGCCGGCGGTGTTGAATCCCAGGATTGGGCCGAGATGCTTTTACGAATGTATCTGCGTTGGGCCGAAAATAAAAAGTACAATGCCGAGGTGCTCGATATTTCCTACGGCGAAGAGGCCGGTATTAAAACCGTTATACTTTCGGTGGCGCAGGAATTTGCTTTCGGGTATTTAAAATCGGAGCACGGGGTGCATCGGCTTGTGCGCCTTTCTCCGTTTGATGCCGATCATGCCCGCCATACTTCGTTTGCCTTGGTTGAGGTAATGCCCGAAGCGGAAGGGGATGTTGATATCAATATTATCCCCGACGACTTAAAAATCGAAACTTTTAGAGCCAGTGGTCCCGGAGGGCAAAACGTGCAAAAAACCAGCAGTGCGGTTAGGATTACTCATATCCCGAGCGGTACGGTGGTTAGCTGTCAAAGCGAGCGTTCTCAGCACCAAAACAAAGAGTCGGCAATGAAGATTTTACTTTCCAGGCTCCTCAAACAAGAGCTTGAAAAACGTGCCTTGGAAAGGGCAAAGCTAAAAGGGGAACGTATCGTTGCCGGTTGGAGCAATCAAATCAGAAGTTATGTTTTACATCCCTATAAAATGGTTAAAGATCACCGCACCGATTACCAAACGGGTGATCCGGACGCGGTCTTGGAAGGTGATTTGGACGGGTTTATTAACGCCTATTTAAGGTCCGGGCTCGGAGATGACAATGATTAAAAAAGCGGCAATTGTTCTGCTTTCGCTAATACTGATGACAGTCTCCTGTAATCCGTTTCTTGCGCAAAGCAGTTCGTTAAATGCCGTTAAACTCAACGATTCGATAGCGGTTTCTTTCCCCGATTCAATTCGGTTTAATCTTGGTATTGAAACCGATATCGCAATCAAAGATGTCAGGCTCCATTTTTTTGTCGAAAGAGCAAATTTCAGTGAAGTTACCCAAGAAATTATTCTGTACGTCAATCCATTACCTCAACGATATTACGAGTTTAGTTGGGAATGGGATATGCGCACCACCGGTACAATGCCATCCGGCACGGTTATCCGATATTGGTGGTCAGTTATCGATATTAGTGACAACCTGTATTTAACCGAAATAACCCCGTTTAGTTTTAACGATGGAAATTACAACTGGCAAAATTTAAACGAAAATAATGTTTCTTTATATTGGTATCAAGGCAGTACAAAATTTGCCGCCGAGTTAATGGAAACATGCCAGGATACCCTTTTAAGGTTAGGGGAGAGTACGGGTTCCTACCTTGAATTCCCGATTCGTATCTATATCTACTCAAGTTCTTCGGCATTAAGAAAAGCGATGCTTTTTGCCAAGGAATGGACAGGCGGTGTGGCTTACCCCGCTTACGGAGTGATTGCCATCGGAATTTCAACAACCTCTGTTGAATGGGGTAAAAGGGCGCTGGCGCATGAAATAGCGCATTTGGTTACCCATCAAATGACTTCAAATCCTTATAACAGCATTCCGATTTGGTTAAACGAAGGGATATCGATGTATGCCGAGGGTGATTTGGAATCGGAATACGAATATTTCTTAAAGTCGGCGGTTACCGATGGAACATTGCTGTCGGTACAGAGTTTGTGCAGCCCGTTTTCTGCTGCTCCCGAACTTGGCTATTTGTCGTATGCCGAAAGCTACAGCCTGGTTGCTTTCTTAATTGAAGAGTACGGTCAAGCCAAAATCCACGAGCTGTTGAGGGTATTCAAAAACGGGTCAACTTACGATAACGCCTTTTTAGAGGTTTACGGGTTTGATTTGAAAACCTTAAACACCAAGTGGCATTCGTATATTAGCGGAGTATACGCTAATTAGCGGCAGATGATTATGAAAAAGAGATTATCTTTAATCGGTTCAATTATATTTGCTTTTGTTTTACTGTTTAGCACAATTCCGGCGGCTTGTAATTGTGAATGGATAGAAACAACTCCTGTTTCGGGGGATGTTCTGAATCTCTACGGCGATAATCCCTATACCCTCGACCCGGCGCTGGCCGGTGATTCCGTTTCCGTAAATTACATTCTCCAGATTTTTAGCGGGCTTGTCACTTTTAACGATAATCTTGAGGTTGTGCCTGATATTGCCGAAAACTGGGAAATAAGCGATGACAATTTAAAATACACCTTTTACTTAAAAAAGGATGTTTATTTTCATAACGGAGAAAACGTAACCGCCCGGGATTTCAAATATTCCTGGGAACGTGCGTGCAATCCTTTAACGGGCTCACAAACGGCATCGATGTATTTGGGTGATATCCTTGGGGCAACCGATTTTATTTTGGGGCGCACAAACTCAATTAACGGCGTTGAAGTAATTAACGATTATACGCTGCAAATAACCTTGGGAAAACCGGTCAATTACTTTTTGGAGAAACTAAGTTATCCGGTTTCCTTTGTCCTCGATCGGAACAATATCTCCGACGGTAAAAATTGGTGGCTAAAACCTAACGGCACCGGACCTTTTCAGCTTTCCTCCTGGAAAGAAGGCAGTGAGCTGGTTCTTAAGCGTAACGATAACTACTACGGGAACGTTGCCAAATTGGATTACGTTGTTTACAAAATAATGGCCGGTATCGAATTCGATATGTATGAAACCGGTGAAATCGATGTCTGTAACGTCGGGCTTAGTAACATTTATCGCGTTACCGATAAGGACGGAGGGTTCTATAATCAATTTTACAGCATTCCCGAATTAAGTTTGATGTATATGTGCTTTAACTGCTCAGTCCCTCCGTTTGACGATAAAAATGTTCGCCGTGCATTCGCAATGGCTATCGATAAACAAAAACTTGTTTCTTTAGTGTTTAACGATACGGTAACCGAGGCTGACGGTATCGTTCCCCTGGGGACGCCCGGTTATAGTGAAAATATTATGCCGTTAGCCTTTGATAAAGAACAGGCTCTGTTACTGATTAACGATTCAATATACGGTGACGTCGCAAATTTACCCGAAATTGTGATTACCTCCGGCGGGTACGGCGGCAGGATATCAACAGTCTTGGAAGCGGTTATTAACGAATGGCAGATAAACCTCGGTGTTACGGTTTCGGTTAGACAACTCGAACCCCAAGTCTTCTTATATTCGCTTGCAGAGGAAAAAGACAACGTCTTTTTATGGGGATGGAGTGCCGACTACCCTCACCCGCAAAATTTCCTTCAAATCCTGTTTTACGGCGGCTCCGAGGGTAATTACGGTCAGTACGTAAGTAACGATGTCGATAATTTGCTTCGGTTGGCGGCGGTCGAACAAGATATCAACCAAAGTCTTAAACTTTACGCTGAAGCGGAGCAAATTTTAATTGATGATGCGGCTTGTATCCCTTTATACTTCGGTAAAAACGATATTTTGGTTAAGCCGTATGTCGGAGGGTATAATTTGAATGCCTTGGGAACGGTGAAATTAAATGAGGTTTATTTAATAAAGTAGATGGCGGAGGGGGTGGGATTCGAACCCACGGTCCTCTTGCGAGAACAACGGTTTTCAAGACCGTCACCATAGACCACTCGGACACCCCTCCCGCTAAAAAACAATATACATTATAGCGGATATGGGCGATAAATTGCTAACATCCTCATTAAGGAGTAATATATTACAGAGGTCGTAAGATGCAGCAATATTACTGGAACGTACAAAAGAAAATACTGGTGCAGAGAGACATAATTCGCTCACTCCTTAAAGACCCTAAAGTGATTGGGGATTATTACGAAGCGATTATTATGGAGGCCGTCAGAGAAAGTATATCGCATTACTTTTCGGCAAAACGAGGGGTTATCCTTTCGGCAGACGGACAAAGCACCCGCGAATGCGATATCATTGTTTACAGTTCCGCCGAATACGGCCCTCTCTTTCTTTCCGGTGATATCGTTGTGGTTAACCCCGAAGCCGTCCGATGTGTAATCCAGGTTAAGGGTACGCTAAACAAAGATAATCTCAACGAGGCAATCAAGAATCTGCAATCCGTTGATAAACTAAGACCCGGTATTTGGAAATTGATACTCGGTTACAGCACTAAAATGCTTTATAACGACATTATGAAGGTTTGTGCCGATTCGCGTTCCGTAAACGGTGTTTTTGTTCTCGCCAGCACCAACAAGGACGAAACGGAAGATATCACAATGCAAATGCAGAATTTTGTTGAGCTTTTGAAACTGATTGCCGCGCCTACGATGTATCAAACCAAGGATGCGGGTGATTATGTTGCCATCAAACCGTCAGGTGAGGGCCGGATTGAAGGGGTTCCCTTCCCTGACTGATGTGATTGCATTAAACATAATTTTGTAAATTATTCTTGCGGATTATCTGCGTTTTCGGGTTTTGATTCTTCCGCGCTATCTGATTCTTCTTCCGCCCCGGATTTATCCTCGGCTTCGTCTGTTGCGGCTTCATCGGCGTTTTCCGGTTTGGTTCCGTCGTCTTCAAAGACATATTCAAAATCGGGGTCAGTGGCTTCGTAATAGTCCAACTGGGCGTCCAGAGTCTTTTTTACTTGGTCATCTTTATCAACTTCATCGTTGAATTCTTTGTCGTCGATTAACGCCGTTAGGTAAAGGTATCCGCCCTCAAGCAAACTGTTAACCACAAAGGGCATGCAGAGTCCGTTTAAGTTTAGTTCATTAAACTTGTCGTAATAGAAGGGCAAGTATTCAAAAGCTTCCGGTATCATCAGAATCAGTTCTTGGTTTATACTGTCCGGATTATCGGGGTCGCAATATTCGGGCGGAGAAACGGCAACCTGGCTTGAACAAACAAGGGGGCGTATTCCGTAAATCATACAGGCGTTATCTTTCAAAAACGGGCACGGGATTTTCAGTTTGGCATAACGCGCACCCAGTTCTTCCAAATCGCGGCTTTTCTCCGAATCAAATTCGGATTCCCATAAAGCATTGTAGGCTTTTTGAAAATCATCGATTATGCTTTTGTTTTCCCCTAATGCTTTTTCCCATTTTTTGTAATTATTAATGAAATTAACTAATTTGCGTTCGTGATTGTAAAGGTAATAAACAATCGCTTCGCATTCTTGCAGAGAGGCGGGGATATATTGCGAGCAGCACATAGAGCAGCCCTTATGGCAGGATATTGTCCTTTCGCTGTTTTGAACCTCTTCGATTTGTTGTTTGTAGATAAAATCATTCAAACTTTTTAACTGTTTTTCCTGGTTTTTGGCGAACTCTTCCCTTTTTTTGCCGAGTTCTCCGACATAAGCGATTTCCCGGTTCAAGCGATAAGGATCAAAGGTTTTTTCGTTAAATTGTAATCCCGCGGTTACCGGTTTTTGGTTGTAACAACAGTTTTTGTATTTCTTGCCGCTGCCGCAAGCACATAATTCGTTTCTGCCAATATTTTTTTTGGGTTCCATTATGCCTCTCTTTTCATAAAATATCCCCTTGGGAAACTCAGATTATTTTATTGTTTTAACACCCATATAGGGTTGTAATATTTCGGGAACGGCAATACTGCCATCGGCTTGCTGATAGTTTTCCATAACCGCGATGACCACTCTCGGGAGCGCCAGCCCCGAACCGTTTAAAGTATGGACATACTGCGGCTTGCTATCGGCAGAAGGGCGGTATCTGATGTTGGCCCTGCGTGCCTGAAAATCACCGCAATTGGAGCATGAACTTACCTCAAGCCATTCCTGGCAACCGGGCGCCCACATTTCGATATCGTACGTTTTAGTCGAAGCAAAACTGATATCGGCGGTACATAATTTCTTGATTCGGTACGGGATATCGAGTTTACGGCAAATATCGACTGCATTATCAACCATTTTTTTAAGCTCATCGTTGGAATTTTGCGGTTCGGTAAATTTGTACATTTCCACCTTATCAAACTGATGGCCTCTTTTGATACCGCGGGTGTCTTTGCCCGCCGACATCTTTTCGCGCCTAAAACAGGCGGTATAGGCCACATAGTTGATGGGCAGGGATTCGGCCGCGATGATTTCATCACGGTGCATATTGGTAAGCGGTACCTCTGCTGTGGGTACCAGCCAAAGATCTTCTTCGATATCACGATAGAGGTTATCGGCAAATTTAGGCAAGTTGCTTGAGCCGACCAAACATTCTTTTTTAACCATATAAGGCAAATAGGCCTCTTGATATCCGTGTTCTTCCGTGTGGAGGTTAAGCATAAAGTTGATTAGCGACCTCTGCAAGCGCGAACCCAATCCTTTAAGGACATAAAAACGGGTGCCGGATAATCTAACGCCTCTTTCGAAATCGATAATCCCGAGCTTTTCGCCCAGTTCCCAATGCGGGGCCGGAGTAAAATCAAATGTACGCATCTCCCCACAGGTTTCTACTATGACGTTATCGTCTTCGCTTTTACCAATCGGAACGGAATCCTGCGGGATATTGGGAACACGCAATAACAGGTCATCAAGCCGCAGATCGATTTCTCTCAGTTCATCATCGATAGTTTTAATCTGATCGCGGATTTCACGGCCCCTTTCCGCTGTTTCGGCGCCGCCCGTTTTTGCTAGGTTTTTACGTTCAAAACGCAGCTCTTCGACAAGCGACATCTTTTGCCTTTTGCTAACATCAAGCTCAAGTATCTCATCTACCGAGGCATTATCGTTTCTTAAGGCAATTGCCCGACGGACAACATCCGGATTTTCTCTTATAAACTTAGGGTCTAACATATCCTATTCCTTTTCTCGAAGCTGCGGGAAGAGAATTACCTCGCGGATTGATTGCCGGTTGGTAAGAAGCATCACTAAACGGTCAATACCGACTCCCAACCCCCCCGCCGGCGGCATTCCGTAAGCCATCGCCGTCAGGAAATCCTCGTCTATAACTTCCTGTTCTCCGTCTTTGTTGCGGCTTCTCTGTTGGTCAACAAACCTTTCTCTTTGGTCAATCGGGTCGTTAATCTCGGAAAAGGCGTTTGCCAGTTCCATTCCGCATACGTATGCTTCGAACCTCTCTACTATATTATCATAACCCGGTTTCTTTTTGGCAAGGGGCGACATATCCAACGGATAGTCGTATAAAATTGTCGGTTGTACCAAATGGGGCTCGACATATGTGCCCAAAAGCTCATCAATTAAACGGCCGCGGTCTTTTGTCGGGTCAACTTCCATGTTTAACCGCAGCATTTCGTTTCTTAACGATTCAACGTCCGGAAACTGCAAGTAATCAATTCCGCTGTATTTAATAACCGTTTCGCGTAAGTCCAGCCTTTGCCAGGGCGGGGTAAAATCAATTACGTTATCGCCGAAATTAAACTTAAAGCTGCCGGATATCTCTTTAATAACAAAAGAAACCATATTTTCCAGAGTGTTCATTACGTTTTCGTAATCGGCATAGGCCTCATAACATTCAAGCATTGTAAATTCGGGGTTGTGCCTGACCGAAAGCCCCTCATTGCGGAAAATCCGGCCCACTTCGTAAACTTTATCAAAGCCGCCGATAATCAGCCTCTTTAAATGCAGCTCAAGCGCAATGCGCAAGAAGAAATCACAATCAAGCGAATGATGATGGGTTACAAAAGGTCTGGCGAGGGCTCCGCCGGCAGAAGGTTGCAATACCGGTGTTTCCACCTCCAAAAAACCGTTTTCGTTAAGATATTTCCTCACTGCTGCAATTATGCGGCTGCGCATTTCAAAGGTTTCTTTAACTTCGGGGTTGCTGATAAGATCCAGATATCTTTGGCGATGCCTGGCATCAACATCTTGCAAGCCGTGGTATTTTTCCGGCAGCGGCAACAAGGATTTAGACAAAATATCGAACTTTTCGGCGCTTATTGTCGGTTCTCCGGTTCTTGTACGCAATAAACCGCCTTTAACGCCGATAAAATCGCCTATATCAAGGTCTTTAAAAAGCTCGGCCGACGTTTCATCGGTAAGAAACGCCCCCGTAAAAATCAACTGAATCTTTCCCGAACCGTCTTGAATATCCAAAAATGAGCTCTTGCCCATCTTGCGGATTGCCATTACACGCCCGGCAATACTGATGGTTTCGGGTTCGGTTATCCCCGCCTGTTCGTTTTTCTCCAAAAGCGCCCGAGCTTCTTTGGCGGTGTGGGTGCGCCCGTACTTTTTGGGATACGGGTTAATCCCGCGACTGCGCATTCTTTCCAGTTTGTCTAATCTTTGTTGTGTTAAATCATCTAATCTCGAAGCCATAATGATCCTTTTAAAAACTAATTTGATGGCGGCTTTTAATGTTAAACCGCCAAACTTATTCTAGACATTATATTTTATCGGTCGGTTATAGTAAAGCTGCCGGGTTAAAACGGGCATCTCTTTAGCGTTTCCAGCCATGCAACCGATTTAACGTCTTTTTCCAGCAAAAATCTTATGTATGAACGTATTAGCCTTTCAAGCTCTAAACTGAGCTCTTTAGGCATTTTAATGCGTCTGATGGTATTGTAATTGCCGTCTTGCAAGAGCCGAAAGACCTTTAATCCGTTAATTGAAATCGGGTAACCGAAAAGGTCGTTCTTGGCACAGGTCGGGCAATGGGTTCCACCGGCACCGGGGCAAAAATGGTTAACTACCGGTTTGAGTTGTACGTGGCATGTTACGCATTGTTTGAGCTGGGGGCGATACCCCATATGCTCCAGCAATTGCACCTCAAAATAACGCAGAACCATTTCGCGGTTCTTTTCAACGGATAGCTTGTGCAGCGCATCCAGAAACGTATAAAAAAGGGCCGAGTCCTCAATCCCTTCTCCCGTAAATTGGTTCATTAAATCCGTAATATAAAGAGCATACGAGCTTAATTCAAGGTCGTTTTTGAGGTCAAAGAAACCGTTAATGGTTTGGCTGCCGGTCACCGTCGCCAAATTCCTGCCCCTTGCAAAAGAAACCATACTGTGTGTCAGGAGTTCAAGATGTCCGGACATTTTGCTTTTCGGTTGGCGGACTCCTTTTGCCACCGCTTGTATCTTGCCGTGGCGCAGGGTGTAAAAAGTCAGGATTAGGTCGGCTTCTCTCAGCTTGGTCTTTTTAAGCACAATTGCTTCGCTTTTAAAATTTCTCGGTTCTGTCATTTCACTTCTAAATGGTCGCGGGTGTAATAATTGCCGGCGCTAATTTTAGAGCAATCTTTTGCCGACGGGGACGTCTTCATCGGGTTGGATTAAAACAACATCCGTGTCGCTTAAAACTACCCCCAACACCAGCACTTCCGATTTGAAATCGGCGATTTGTTTCGGCGGGAAGTTTACTACCGCGAGAACCAGCCTGTCTTTTAAATCTTCTTTGCGGTAGCGGGCGGTAATCTGTGCGCTGGATTGTTTTTGCCCGAACTCACCAAAATCAATCCAAAGTTTGTAGGCAGGTTTGCGGGCATTGGGAAAATCCTCGGCCTTTAAAATCCTGCCTACTCGAATATCAACTTTTTCAAAATCCCCGTAACTGATCGATTGCATTTTAAAATTGCCTTTATTTCAGCTCTTGCCTGCCTTCAAGCGCACGGGTTAAGGTCACGTCATCGGCATATTCAAGCTCTGTGCCAAACGGTAACCCCCTCGCCAGGCGGGTAACCTTAATCCCCAGCGGGGTTATAATTTTATTAAGGTACATCGCTGTTTGCTCGCCCTCAAGTGTCGGGTTGGTGGCAAGGATAATCTCCGTTATCTCACAATCTTTAAGACGGTCGGTCAGCTCTTCGATTCTGATATCGCCTAGCCCGATTCCATCGGTTGGCGATATGGCGCCATGGAGCACATGATAAAGCCCCTTATAAACCCCCGAATGCTCAAGCGCCAATATATCCTGCGGTTGTTCCACAACGCATATGCAGGTCTTATCGCGCTTTTCGTTCCGGCAAATAGGGCAGAGCGCAGAATCGGCAATATTAAAACAATCTGCGCAGAGGCGTGTGCCGCTTTTTAACGACGCAATCGCATCCGCCAGAGATTCCGCCTGTTCCTTCTGAGCACGCAATAAGTAATAGGTTAGCCGTTGCGCGCTCTTCGGCCCGATACCGGGCAGTTTGGCAAGCTCGTGCATCAACCGGTTGACGGGGTCGGCTGTATTAGACGGGTTTACTTCCAAATCACTTTCCTTTAATCGGTTAATCCGGGGACTTTCATTCCGCCGGTTAATTTTTTCAGTTTCTCATCAGCCATTTCCTTGGATTTTTCCAAGGCTTCCGAGACTGCCTTAAATACCAGTTTCTCAAGGTCGGATGCTTTGCCTTTTTCAACAACCTCGGGATCAATTTTAATCGATAATACCTTTTGTTTGCCGTTAGCAACAACTTTAACCGCACCGTTTCCAGATTCGGCTTCAACCTTCATTTTCTCGAGTTCTTTTTGTGCTTTTTCCAGGCTGCTTTTCAGCTGCATTGCCTGTTTGACCATGTTAAAGTTCATTTTTCCTCCACTTCGACTATTTGACCGCCCATTTTTTGTAATTCCTGGACCAGATAATTTTCTTCGGGCTCGTGAATACATTGAATCTCACAGGTATGTCCAAGGAAATTACCGATTATTTTGGCGGCATCTTTATTATGCTCGGGTTGTTCTATTTTATCTTTATGAATGGAATGCTTAAAAGAAAGGATAACGGTATTACCCTCAAACGCAACCGCTCTTACCCCGGCGCTTCTTAAAATTGCCAGCGCCGAACTTCTTTTCATGTTATCGGGAGCGTTCTCGATGACGTTTTTCCAATTATTGTTTAAGAATTCCGTTTTGTTATCGTATTCTTGTCTGTTGTCGGATTTTGCCTCGGCTTCAGGGGCTGCCTCGGGCTTTACCTCCGGCTTTACCTCCGGTTTGATTTCTTTGACCTCTTCGGCAGGCTTTGTTTCGGGCACATCTTTAACAACCTGTTTCTTTTTCTCGGCAACCGCCGATGCCGGTGTGCTTACCGGCTGATAAACGGAAGCCTTGGGCTGTTTTTCTTCCGGTTTGGATTCCGCAAGTGCGCAATCAACCATTGCCAGTTCCAACGGCAGGGTGGAATAGCTGTCGAGGCTAAGTTCAAGTTTTCCGAAGATTTTAATTGCATTTAAGGCATGCTCAACCGTTGTTTTCTGAGCCAATTCGTTAAGCAAAACCATTTCCTCTTGGGTAAAATCGAGGTCGTTTTTGTAGCCGGTTTTTAAAAGCAATAAGCCTCTAAGGTAGGCGATAAGCTCTCTGTTAAGCTGTTTTAAATCGAAACCTTCGTTTTTTAAGGCGTTGATGGTTTGAATCCCCTCGTTGATATTTGCATTAATGATATGGGTTAGCAGTTCTTGGACTTGCTCGTTTGCGGTAATCCCCAGCATATCTCGTACTTGGTGCAGGGTGATATCCTCTCCGTAAGATGTGTAGAGTTGTTCCAACAGGTTTTCGGCATCTCTGAGGCTGCCGGAAGCATTCTTGGAAAGTAAATTGAGCGCTTCCGTTTCGATTTTAATCCCCTCACTGTCGCATATTTGCTTTAATTTGCCGGCAACATCTTTCTGGGTTATCCGGCGGAAATCAAAGCGCTGGCATCTTGACATAATCGTAGGAAGAATCTTATGCGCCTCGGTAGTTGCCAAAATAAAGATTACATAGGGCGGAGGCTCTTCCAGCGTTTTTAACAAGGCATTCGAGGCGTCTTTGGTAAGCATATGAAACTCATCGACAATATAAACCTTGAATTTGGCTTCCGCGGGTACATAATTAGCGCATTCGCGCAGGCCCCGGATATCGTCAATGCCTCTGTTACTTGCGGCATCGATTTCGATTACATCGACCGCTCTGCCTTCGGTTATGGCGGTGCACATCTCGCAAGTATTGCACGGCTCACCCTTACCGTTAACGGTGCAGTTTACCGCTTTGGCAAGGATTCTCCCCGTACTGGTTTTACCGGTGCCTCTGGGCCCGCAAAAAAGATAGGCATGCGACACATTGCCGAGGCTTAGGGCATTTAAAAGCGTTTTTGTAACGTGCTCTTGCCCGGCAACATCTGCCAACTTTTGGGGACGCCATTTTCGGTAAAAGACTTGCTGTTCCATAATTTTGTCCCTTTATTATACCCCATACGGATATTATTTCCCAAAGAAATTTTGCCTTATTTTCGAATCCGGCATCTATTTTACGTATCCGAATTTTTGCGATATTGTCAGGAGCACTTTTGCGTGATAAGATTTCTTTGAAACGAAACCTCTTTTTATTTTGTAAAAACAAGATTATTGATATATTGGGCATGTTCCGAACAAAGGGCAAATAGATTAGTGATAAAACAAGTAAAATCCAAACAACGCGTCGCCGACCACGGCGAAGTTTTTACCGCCGAACGCGAAGTTAAGGCAATGTGCGACCTCGTTAAGCAGGAAACGGAACGAATTGACTCCAGATTTTTAGAACCGGCTTGCGGCGACGGGAATTTTTTGGCGGAAGTGATATCGCGTAAGCTTACCGTTGTCAGAAAGAGGTATCGAAAAAGCGTTTACGATTATGAGCGCAATTCCCTTCTTGCTTTAGGCAGTATTTACGGGATTGATATTCTTCAAGATAATGCCGAAGCCTGCCGAAAGAAGCTTTTTGATATATGGAACCGTGAATACAAGAAGGTGTCTAAAAAAGAATATTGCGAAGAAACCCGAAAGGCGGCGGAATATATTCTGAGCCGTAATATTGTCTGCGGTAACGCCCTGACTCTTTGCTGTGTTGATGCCGACGGAAAAGATACAAAAGAATTGATTGTTTTCTCAGAGTGGACTTTTCCGTTCAATGATGCAAGAATACAGCGTAAAGATTATACCTTTGACCAGTTGCTAAACGGGAACGCAACGTCAAAAAAGAAGAACAAAGCTAAAATACAGCCTTCGCTGTTTGAAGACCCTGAGCCGGAGCCGGAAGCGGAGGGTAAATTCTTAAAGCAGTATATTGCTCATTACAAAAAGGTGTTTGAAGATGGCTAATGTAGGATTATTTGAAAATGTGTATAATCCGGATGTGCTCTCCTGCCTTGCGAATCTATCAAGCGACGAAGTATTCACTCCGCCGAACATCGTCAACCAAATGCTTGATATGCTCCCGCCCGAATTATTCCAAAACCCCGATACAACTTTTCTTGATCCGGCTTGCAAAACGGGGGTGTTTCTTCGGGAAATAGCAAAAAGGCTGATAAAAGGCCTTGAACCTCAATTTCCGGATTTGCAAGAGCGCCTGGATCATATTTTTCATAAACAAATTTACGGAATTGCCATTACCGAGCTTACCAGCTTGCTTTCGCGCAGGAGTGTATATTGCTCAAAATACCCAAACAGCGAGTTTTCGGTAATTTTATTTGATGATGCGCAAGGTAATATTCGCTTTAAAAATATTAAACATACATGGAAAAGCGGAAGATGTGTGCATTGTGGTATTTCGAGTGGTACAAAGCTTGGAGATGAAGAGCGAGGGGAAACACTTGAAGCGCACGCTTATGAATGGATTCATACGCAAAAACCTGAGGAGATTTTTAAAATGAAGTTCGATGTGATTATCAGTAATCCGCCGTATCAATTAGAAACTGATGGTGCTGGAAAGCAGGCAAAGCCTATATATCATCATTTTGTGAATCAAGCAAAAAGGCTAACCCCTAATTATTTAGTGATGATTACTCCTTCAAGGTGGTTTGCTGGGGGAATGGGACTTGATGAATATCGTAATGAAATGTTATCAGATAAACATATTAAGAAAATTGTTGATTATTCGCTTTCAACAGATTGCTTCCCTGGCGTTGATATTGCTGGTGGTGTTAGTTATTTTATTTGGGATAAAAACTTTGAAGGAACTTGCACTTACACATATATTGATGGGGAGAGTACTATAACTCAAGAAAGAAAACTTAATGAGTATGAAGTGTTTGTCAGGGACAATAGAGCGATTTCAATTGTTAAAAAAGTACTTAAACATGACGAAAAACCAATGAGCGATTTAATGTCTTCTTTAGGTCCGTTTGGTCTTGGTACTGCGGAAAGAGGGGTGGAGATGCCATCAAAAACGACCCGCATTTTGCTTTCCAGCGCCGGTAGGAGTTATATTGAACGTTCAAAAATTACCACCGGTTCTCAATATATAAATAAGTGGAAGGTTATTATTGGAAAAGCAACATCTGCAGGTGCAGCAACAGCGGACAAGGATGGATTGAGAAAAGTAATAGCTACACTTGATGTTTTAGAACCAGGAGCTGTTTGTACTTTCTCTTATTTTATAGGAGCTGTGTTTGATAGTAAAGAAGAAGCATATAACTGCAAAAAATATTTGAGCTCCAAAATGGCAAGGTTTTTGCTTTTACAAACTTTGTCTTCGATAAATATATCGAAGGATAAGTTCAGATTTGTCCCTGTCCAAGACTTTTCTAAACCGTGGACAGATGAAGAGCTTTATAAAAAATATAATTTAACCGATGAGGAAATTGGTTTTATCGAATCAATGATTAAACCAATGGATTTGGACGGTGATGACGATGGCGGAAGCTAAATTTTTCCCCGAACGCCCTCCGGTTATCCCCACCATTTATGTGTATGAACTCACGGGTGTAACTACACACAAGGGCTATATAAAAATCGGGTATACCGAACGCGATGCACTTACTCGCATCAGGGAACAATTGCGCACCTCCGCAATCCCTTTTACTATTCTCCACCAAGAGAGCGCTATGCGTGAGGATGGTTCGGTTTTTTCCGATAAGGACATTCACCGCATTTTAGAGCGGCGCGGGTTCCAACAGCTTAACGCAACCGAGAGCGATAACGAGTGGTATAATTGCACTTTGGATGACGTCAAAGCGGCCATTATCGAGCTAAAAACAGGCAAAATTTCCGCTAACGGCCGAACAGCCAATTTTCGGATGCGCCCCGAACAACAGGATGCCGTAAAGCGTACCGTTGAATATTTTACCAGAGCGAAATACGATGACCCCGACAGAGCTCCGAAATTCCTTTGGAATGCCAAGATGCGTTTTGGTAAAACTTTTGCTTCCTATCAACTTGCCAAAAAAATGCGTTTTAAACGGGTGTTGGTGCTTACCTTTAAGCCTGCTGTTGAATCCGCATGGCGCGATGATTTATTTTCCCACGTTGATTTTGAGGGTTGGCAGTTTGTTTCCAATAAGGACGCAAATAATAACAACGTTAACCTTGACCATGCTTACACAATGTGCGACAAAAAGAAACCCATAGTTGTTTTCGGCTCTTTCCAGGACTTATTAGGCACTAACGAAAACGGCGGCATAAAAACCAAAAATAAATTTATCCATTCCGATAATTGGGATTTGGTGATTTTTGACGAATATCATTTCGGCGCTTGGCGTGAGAATGCCAAAAACCTTTTTGAAAAGCCTGACGAAGAAAAAGATGCCGATTTTGATATAGAAAAGTATAAGCTGGATGAGGCGGATAACGCTTATAACGAAACGTTTCTGCCGATTACAACCGGGCATTACCTCTTCCTTTCCGGTACTCCTTTCCGCGCCATAAACAGCGGAGAGTTTATCGAAGACCAAATTTTTAATTGGACCTATTCCGATGAACAGCGCGAGAAAAACGATTGGTCCGGCCCCGGAAACCCCTATTTACCGTTGCCAAGAATGGTTATGCTTACTTATCGTGTTCCGGACAGTATTCGTCAAATAGCTTTGCAGGGTGAATTCGATGAGTTTGATTTAAACATTTTCTTTTCTGCTCAAGGCAAGCGAGAAAAGGCAAAGTTTAATTATGAAAACGAGGTTCAGAAATGGCTTGACCTTATTCGCGGTTCTTATCTTCCTTCCAATATTGATGATATGAAACTTGAACGTGATGAACGTCCCCCCATGCCTTTTTCCGATACCCGCCTTTTGAGTGTATTGAATCATACCATCTGGTTTTTGCCGAATGTGGCAGCTTGTCAGGCCATGTATAACCTGATGATGCAGAAACAAAATAGCTATTATAACCAAAAATATAAAATTCTTGTTTGTGCCGGACGCGAAGCCGGTATTGGGCTCGATGCCCTTAATCCGGTGCGGCATGCGATGGGAAACCCATTGGAAACACATACCATCACGCTTACTTGCGGAAAGCTAACCATGGGTGTTACCGTAAAACCGTGGACGGGGATATTTATGCTACGCAACCTAAAAAGCCCCGAAACATATTTTCAGGCCGCTTTTCGAGTTCAATCTCCGTGGGTGGTTAAAGACGAAGAAGGTAAAGATACGATTATCAAAGAGGAGTGCTACCTCTTTGATTTTGCATTAGATCGGGCTCTGCGTCAAATAGCTGATTATTCTTGCCGTTTAAATGTAGGTGAGAATAACCCTGAAAAGAAGGTGGGCGAGTTCATAAAATTCTTGCCGGTACTGGCTTATGACGGTAGCACAATGCGGCATATTGATGCGCAAGATGTTCTTGATCTTGCGTTAGCCGGAACTTCCGCAACACTGCTTGCAAAGCGCTGGGAATCCGCATTGTTGGTTAATGTTGATAACGACACCCTCAAACGCCTGATGGCAAATAAAGAAGCTATTAATGCGCTTATGAAAATTGAAGGATTCCGTAGGTTAAATCAGGATATTCAAACTATTATCAACAAATCAGAATCGGTAAAGCAAGCTAAAAAAGGTATTGAAGAGATGACGCCTAAAGAGAAAAAAGAGCTCTCGAAAGAGGAAAAAGAATTTAAAACACTGCGCAAACAGATTCAAGGCAAACTTATCAAATTTGCTACCCGCATCCCGATTTTTATGTATCTTACCGATTATCGTGAGCGGACACTCCAAGATGTTATCACTCAACTTGAAACGGAATTGTTTAAAAAAGTTACGGGGCTTGATGTCAAGGATTTTGACCTTCTTTGCAGTATCGGTGTATTTAATGCAAGCCTAATGAACGATGCCATTTTTAAGTTTAAACGCTACGAAGATAACAGCCTTTCTTATACCGGTATTGATAAACATGAAGGCAAAGATGTCGGTGGCTGGGATACCATTATTAAACGCGAAGAATATAATAAACTGCTCTTTAATCAGCAGGCAACCATGGGGATTGCAGTTTCGGTTTCTGATGAGATACCCAAAAAGGATGTTACTCGTATTGCCTCTAAGACTGAACCTAAATCGACTGCTCAGGATTATGTTACCGGACAATTCAATATTAAGCCCCCGTCGGCAAAAACGGCTGAACCCCACAATGTTTACGGTATTGCTGCAAAGCCCGAGAAAGAGAAAGAAGAATTTGTTGTGCCGTCGGTTGCCGAAGGTGATGTCGTTAAACATAAAAGCTTCGGTGACGGAACGGTTACCAGAATTGATAAAGCCGCAAAACATATCCGTGTTAAATTCAATGTCGGAGAAAAAACATTCGTTTTTCCGGATGCTTTCAAACAGGGGTATCTAAGTCTGTAACATCAATTCGATTTATCACCAGCTGAATTGGCCTGTTGCTTTCCCAAACAAAAAAAGACTGCACCGCTGGTTTTACCCTTTGGCGCAGCCTTTATTTTTAAGTCTTTGTTTAAAACCCTTACAGCAGGGTTGGGATATCCTTACTGAGTTCGTCAATAGTTTGCAGTTTGGCGGCAACTTCCTGTTGTCGCTGTTTAATAATGGGAACAAGGTCGGTTGAGGCGTTGTAGTAATTTCTAACTTTCTCAACATCGCTTAATTCCGAAAGAATAACGGTAACATTTAAGTTGCTTCCATCCCTTGGATAATCACCGTTGCGGATAATGGCATTGGGAGCCGTATCCCTCATCCAATCGCCCATTTCTTTAATCATATCCATATTGATTTCGCGGGCGGGGGCCGTTATCAAATACATTGCCCTTGAGGCGTCTTTGGGATTGCATCGGGTGGAAATATCACTAAAAGCGGCATCCATTGCTTGAACCGCTTTATGTGTCTGACTGCTCTTATCGCGGAAACTGCCCTTAGAGCCGAAAAGGCTGAAGCGGTCGGGCTTTGATTCCCCGTAACCGATAACGGTCCATCCCAAAAGGGTCTGGATAATATCACCGGCATCAAGTGTCTTCGCTCCAATATTAACCGCCTTCTTTTCTTCACCGGCACAAAGCAGGTTGTAGAACGGGGCGGCAATCAGGGAGTTAATTTTATCGAGGTTATGTTTAAGGGAGAAATCTTTGCGTACGTAGCGCTGGTTATCCACCAAAATAACGGCATCGGCAACCGAATAAACCGATTTAAGACAAACCGCGGTATTGTAAACGGTTCTCTCTTCGTTTTGTTCTTCGTGTTCGAAAGGCAGGACAATCAGAGAATATAAGGGCTTATCCATATAACGTTCTTTGATGTGCTGTGCGATAATGGGGATTGAACCGGAACCGGTACCGCCTGCGGCACTGGCAATTAAAAGGAACCCGTCGGCATCGTAGAAACGTTTGGTTGTTCTTAATGCGTCAACGATTTTATCGGCATCTTCGCGGGCGACTTCGGCGCCAAGTTCATTGATTTTACCGACTCCGTGGCCTCCGGTTTTACGTCCGCCGATTAAGATTCGGTGCTGGTAATCCGCTTTGACCGTTGTTAAGCCGCTTAAATCGGCAGCGTCGGTGTTAACGGCAAAAACGCCCGGCGTGATTTCTATGCCCCTGGTGCTGATTGCCCTTCTGTTCAAACGAGCAAACTCATCGGCAATACGCCCACCTGCTTGCCCGAAACCGATGACTACTAATTTCATGACTCCCCCTCCAAAAAATTACATTTAAACCGTAGCTATTTTACCTATACCTGTTCCGTATTGTCAATATAAACCGACCTGCCTTTAGCTAAAACGGATTTATTATTCTTTGAAATTGAAGATGTCGGACAGGCGTTCGATTAGCGGGTAATCCCTTTCCGCAATGCGTTTCATGTTAACCTGCAACCCGGTTTCCTTCTTAATAAAATCGGTATCGATATTCCCGTCAATAAAACGCGGGTTTTCCATAATCGCTTTATGCAAAATTATATTCGTATCAACGCCGACAATAATGTATTCGTATAATGCGCGCTGCATACGTAAAATGGTTTCCTTGCGGTCTCTGCCGTGAACAATAAGCTTGGATATCATCGGGTGGTAACAATCGGGGATTGTATAGCCGTTATGAACCCCGGAATCGACACGAATGCCTATACCGCCCGGAGAACGGTAGCCCCTTAACTTACCGGGCGAAGGCAAAAAATTCATTATCGGATCTTCCGCGTTGATACGGCATTCAATCGCCCATCCCGTAAGTTTGATATCCTGCTGCTTTACCGATAGCGGCAAGTCCGAAGCGATTCTGATTTGTTCTTTTACAAGGTCAATTCCGGTTACCATTTCCGTTACACCGTGCTCGACTTGTATGCGGGCGTTTACTTCCAAGAAATAATAATTACCTTCGGAAAAGATGAACTCAACGGTTCCGGCGCCGACATATTTGATTTTGCGGGCGAGTTTGACCGCCTGTTTACCGATTTTTTCGCGCATCGACTCGCTAATCGCCATCGACGGGGATTCTTCAATAATTTTGCCGTAGTTTCTTTGAATACTACACTCACGCTCACCGAGATGCACAACGTTACCGAATTTATCGGCCAGAATCTGAAACTCTATGTGGCGCGGATGTTCAAGATATTTTTCGATATAAAGATCAACGTTTCCGAAGCTGGATTGCGCAATCGAAACAGACGTTGCAATCGCATTTTCAAGTTCTTCTTCCGAGTTAATAATTGTCATGCCGATACCGCCGCCGCCGTTTGCCGGTTTGATAATAACGGGGTAGCCGATTTTACGGATAATTTTTTGGATGTTTTCAAGGTCGGCGGTGGGTTCTTCGCTGCCGGCAATAACCGGAATTTTTGCTTTAATGGCTTCCTTACGGGCTGCTACTTTGTTTCCCGTGATTTTCAGAACCGAACTCGAAGGACCGATAAATGTAATGCCGGCTTTTTCGCAGGCTTCGGCAAAATTTGGGTTCTCGGAAAGGAACCCGTAACCGGGGTGAATCCCGTCGGCGTTGCAGTCCCTGGCAACCGATATTATTTTTTCGATATCGAGGTAGCTTTGTGAGGCCGGCGCGGCCCCCAAAAGATACGCTTCATCGGCATATTTGGCAAAAAGAGCGCCCTGGTCGGCTTCGGAATAAACGGCAACCGATTTTATTCCGAGTTCCTTGCAGGCACGCATAATGCGGATCGCAATCTCACCGCGGTTGGCTACTAATATTTTACTAAGCATAACTGGCACCTCTTGCAAAAGACTAAAATAAGTGATTTGTTAAAATTGTGTTTTTGTAATGTCATTATAAAGGTATTTTGGTCGGATATAAAGAAAATATCGAATTTAAAGTTGTTGTTTGCGGAACTTTTTGTTAAGAAATTGAAAAACATCCGTCTCGCTAGTCTGATACGATACGGTTTTTTTAGTCAAAGTTACGACTTTATTTTTTAACCCAAATCGTCGCTAGGATATTGTTTGCGGTAGCGATATTCAATATCGGCATCCATGCTGTAGTTGTAGGAGCTGTCATCTTTGAGCATGGCTGTTCTTTTGCCGACCCAAATTCCTAAAATAACAAGGACAATAAAGCCGCCGATGCCAACAAGTAAATAAGTGAGCCACAGCGGCCAACCGGAACCGACAACAAATGCATCGCTAACCCAAGCGCTTTCGTTCCCGACTCCGTCAACTGCCTTAACCCGCCAATAATAAGGATTATTAACACTGACGGGATCCAGTTTGTTTTCTGCGCTCATCATATAATTATTGCTATCCAGGTTGTCTTGGTTAAAAATAATCTTGGTAAAATTCGAATCGGTCGCGATTTGCAGTTTATAGAAAACCCCGCTCGGGTCGCTTGAGGCGCTCCAACTGAAGACTATCGGCTGAGGGGCTTTATTCTTTTCGATAGGAGCAATCAGCCCAACCGCGGGCGGCGGAACGGTTTCGTAAGCATGGTTAAAGGGGGTGACGGCGCTGCTTATCCCGTCGCTGACTTCAATGTTGTAAACCCCGGCGGTTATATCGGGGAGCGTAAAAGCGGCTTGGAAACTGCCGTTAATATCGGTTGTTACCTTGTTTGCGGCCGTTTTGATAACGGCGTTATTGTATTTAACGGTTATATCTTTATTGATACCGAACCCGTAACCGGATATTTGCACGGTTTCTCCGGCAATTCCGGTTTCAATATCGCTTGCCACAGACGGTGCTATCGTTATTGACACGCTGCCCGCGTTATCAAAACTATCAACAGCTTTAACGGTATGAGCGCCTCCCGTTTTTGCGGGCATATTCAAAATGGCGGTAAAACTGCCGAGGCTATCGGTAAAAATTTCATTTTCGGTTGCGGCTATGTTAATACCGTCAATGCTAAGGGTTATTTTATTTGTTTTACCCGAACTGCTTGCGGCAAATCCGTTTCCCGAAATTACCACGCTATCACCGACAAGAACCGTTGCGTTATCAACTGCAATTGCGGGGATAATATTAAAAGTAACTTCGCTTTTATTGCCGCTTTCATCGGAGGTTTTAAGCAAATACTCTCCAAACGGCGCTCTCGGAATTGTTATTTCCGTGCTAAAAGTCCCCACACTGTTTGTTTTGGCGGTTCCCACATTCTCGTCATTAAAATAAATAACGATATCCGAACGGTCGGCAAAACCATTGCCGCCCACGCTTATTACCGCACCGACTTTACCGGAATCGGTAACAATTTTGATGTTGGAATTAACGGTAAAGTTGATTACGGCTTCGTTTTGGTTGGCATCAACCGCTTTGATTTGATATTGCCCCTGAGCAAGCTCGGGAACACATAAATCCATTGTAAAAGCGCCGTAATTATCGGTTTGGGTTGAAACCAGCCCCAGATTGTTTAAAGAAACGGTTACCTTCACGCCGGGGTCAAAACTGGCGCCGCGAACTGTAATTGTATCACCCACCATTCCGAATGATTTTGTGGTCGCAAGACTTTGTTTAATTACAAGGTTGGTTGTTTTTTTATTCCCCGCATTATCGGTTGCGCTGATAACATAGCTTCCTTTGGTAAGCGTAAGAGGCAGATTGACCGTAACCGAAAACGTTCCGTTAACGTCGGTAACAATGGTTGAGTTTGAAAGTGTTTTTGTGGCGATTTTAAGGTCAATTATTGATGAACCGGCAAACCCGTTTCCGGTTATAGTAATTTGTTCCCCGGCACCGCAGGTTTCACTTGATAATTTTAAGCTCGGAGCCACTGAAAATTGTGCGTAAACCGAGCCGGCGCTGCCGGCACTGTCAACCGCCTTTAAAAGATGTACGGCTTTATTGGCGGGCGGTATCTCAATACTTATAGGTTCCAAAACCCCGTTTCCGTCGGCGGTTGAAGTCGCAATAGCGGTTGTTGAATTATCAATGTAAAAAGAAATTTTACCGGGGCTAAAGCCGTTCCCCTTGACTACTATTCCATCCCCAACCGATGCTTCCACCCCCTCAACGGTTGTATCTTTGTCATTGATATAGATTTTAGGTTTGATGGTAAAATCGTCCGAAAAACCGGCGCCGCTTCCCTCAACGGTAACCGAAACGGTGTATGTCCCGCGGGGTAATACCGGAACTTTAAAATCGAACGCAAAAGAGTGGTTTGTGATTGGGGCGGTTCCCAAATAAATGCCGTTAAAATTAATTACGGCCAGCCCGTTTGTAACGGTTCCGAAAGTGTACGATATTTGAACGGTATCTCCCGGGGCTCCCGAATACTTGGAAAGAGGCAGTTCACCGGCGGCCGAGGCGGATACGGGCGGCAGCACAAAAAGAAATGATGTAACGGTTAATACCGTCAGGCAAGCAATTTTAAAGGCATTTTTTACTTTTCTAAACATTGATATCCCCGCTAATTTCAAAGTCTTTAAACACACGTAATAAAAACGGTACTATAATTATACTAGCACACGATATAAAATTGCCACTAAATCGATCCGTTTTAAATTAAAAAGGAACTTTTTTAAAATTATCGAAAATAGCGTTAATAAAGACCTTTATGGTATTTACAAGGCCGCTAAAACAACATATCATATTCTTAGTAGCTGCAATACTAACTCTATTTCCAGATTGCCGTTTTTTCGGAAATTAATTTTGTCCGTATCAGGCATAAAAATATACCGGGGTTTAAAAATTGAAGAAAGGAGGGAACAAGCGTGGTAGAGAAAGATAAAGAAGAAGGTGCAGAGCGTCAAGAAGCGCCTAAAATAATGATGAAACCGCTTCCGCAAATCTTGGATGAAATGGATGAAAATATCCGGGCGGCAGCGGCGGCAGCCAGAAGGGCCGAAGAGGCTGCCCGTTCGTCCAGAGAAGCGGCAACAGCAGCCACGCAGGCGTCCTTCGAAGCCGGTAAAAGAGCGGAGGAAGCACGTAAGGCCGGCGAAAAGGCGGCCGGTGATGCCACCAAAGCAGCGGCGGAAGCGGCCGCAAAGGCTGAAAAAACAGCCAAAGATGCGATAGCGGCTGCCGAAAGGGCAGCTGCCAGGTCCGAAGAAGCCGATAAAAGTTCCAAACAAGCGGCACAATCGGCAATAATTGCGGCTACCGATGCCGCTAAAAGAGCGGAAGAAGCCGGTGCTTTAGCCAAAAACGATTCCATAGCCGCGGCCAAAATGGCTCAGGAAGCGGCTGCCGAAGCCTCCCAAAAAGCGGAGGAGGCTGCCAAAATCGCTAAAGAATCCCAGGAAGAAGCGGCGCGGGTCTCGGAACTTGCGGCTGTTCAGGCGGCACAAAAGGCCGAAGAAGCGGTTAAAAAGGCTAAGGAAGCCCAGGAGGAAGCTACTAAAGTAGCATCGCTTGCCGCGGGTGATGCGGCACAAAAGGCCGATGAGGCCGTCAGAAGGGCGGAAGAGGCTGCTATTATGGCGAGAGAGGCTTCGGAGGCGGCTATTCAGGCGGCGGCCGAGGCAATTGCCAGAGCCGAAGAGGCAGCCGAAAAAGCGGAAGAAACCGCTAAAAGCGCCCGGTATGCGGCTGAAGAAGCCGTCAGAAAAGCGGAAGAGTTGGATTTAGCCGCAAGGGAGGCTGCAGCCGAAACATTAAACAGGGCTCAAGATGCGGCTGCCAGAGCGGAAGCCGCATCGATTATGGCAAAGGGCGCCGTTGATTCCGCCGTTGAACAGTCAAAACAAATCAATAAGCAGCTTGACAGCAGTATCAAACAGGTTCAGGTTGCACAAGAGGAATTAGAAAAGAATTTATCGGCCGAAACCGCTTCCAAAACCGATGAATCGGGTAAGAAAGCGAAACGAATTGCCCATGCCGGATTCAGATTGGCGGAAGAAATTGAAAGAAAAGCCGAGCTGGCCGATATTGCAGGAGAAGAGGCGCTTGCGGCGGCGGTTAAGGTTTCCGGGCCGCTTGCCGAAAGTGTTGAAAAAGCGGGGCAAGATGCCAAGCAGTCGGCTTTGCTAGCTTTTAAAGCTGCCGAAAAAACCAGAGAGAAAGCCGAACAGGCAGAGCTTTCGGGGGATAATGCGGTTGAAGCGGCGGCAAAGGCCTTGCATACTTTAGTGATGATGGCGGAAAAAGCGGCAAAAGATGCCGGAGAAGCCGCCTTTTTAGCCAATCAGGCATCCGTTAACGTTCAAACTGCAGCCGAAAATGCAATGCGGCTGACCGGTGAAGAAGCGCAAACGAAAATGGCCGAGGCTAAAAAAGCCGCCGAGGAAGCCAAGCAAGCGGCGGAAGCGGCGCTATCGGGTGCCAATAAATCGGCAACCGACGCCAAAGAAGCGGCAGAGGCGGCCATCAAAGCCACCGGCAAGGAAGCCACCGCTAAAATTGAAGAGGCTAAAAGGGCTGCCGAAGAGGCCAAGCAAGCGGCGGAGGCGGCGTTATCGGGTGCCAATAAATCGGCAACCGATGCCAAAGAAGCCGCTGAAGCGGCCATGAAAGCTACCAGTAAGGAAGCTACGGCTAAAATCGAAGAAGCCAAAAAGGCTGCCGAAGAAGCAAGGAAGGCGGCGGAAGAAGCTAAAAGCGCTGCCTTGGCAGCCAGTGCGCGAGCGGAAAAGGCGGCAACCGATGTTAAAGCATCGGCAGAGGAAATTGCCAATCAGGCAAGTATTAAGGCCGAAGAAGCGTTGGAAAAAGCCCAAGAGGCCCTTTTAAGAACCTTAGTGAAAAAGGTTTTATCCTCCAGCGAACTGACTACCATTATTGTCCTTGCCGTACTCGGTTCGATTTTTGCGGCGGTTACAATCAGTTTGGGTTTAATGATGTTAAGTTAACAATGATTATAGGCGTACCCAAAAATGCCTCGTTTCAACGGGGCATTTTTATTTGTCATAATGTTATAGGAAAAGATTTTTTATTGACGATTGGCAAAGATTAATATAGTATATTATTCAATTTATTTTACGCAAGAATTTTTTTAAATCACCGGAATGATTAAAGAGGGATGGTAAAAAGAGCATATGAAAAATAACAAAATTGCCGCAATTGACGTTGGTACAACCAAGATATGCACCGTAATGGCGGAAGTAGGGGAATCCTCTTACCCCACTGTTTTGGGGGTGGGGGTTGTTTCCTCCGACGGTTTGCATAAGGGAATGGTTGTTGATGTTAAAGAAGCCGAGGAATCAATCCGCTTGTCAATCAAAAAGGCCGAACAAGCCGCCGGATACAAGCTGGAATCCGCTTGTGTCGGCATCACCGGTAAACATATCAGTTCCATAAACAATAAAGGGGTTGTTTCCGTAAGAGGTCCTCGTAAAATCGTTTCTCCCGGTGATTTGGAACGTGTTCTTAAAATTGCCAAAGATGTCGAACTGCCGCAGGGGCGGGAGATATTACATATGATCCCTCGTTCTTACGCATTGGACGGTCAATCGGGAATTAACAGCCCGGTCGGAATGTATGCCAACCGTCTTGATGCGGAAACCACAATCGTAACTGCCGCTTCTACTTCCGTTCAAAACCTGGTTAAATGCATTAAAAGTTGCGGGGTTAAAGTCGAAGACGTTATTCTTGAACCTTTAGCCAGCGCCGAAGCGGTCTTAACGGAAGAAGAAAAACAAGACGGAGCGATTCTGATTGATATCGGCGGCGGGACAACCGATGTTGTTGTCTTCCAAAATGGGAGCGCCTATTATGCCTTTGTTTTACCGGTAGCCGGTTTCCATGTTACAAGGGATATTGCGCTTGCAACCGGTATTTCTTTTGAAGCGGCCGAGCAAATCAAAACCAAATACGGGACTGTGATTCCCTTTAACACCACCCCCGATACCAAAGATATAGTTGTCGGCGGCATATCCATTCCCCAAAGTGTACTAACTCAAATTATCGCTTCACGCCTTGAAGAGCTTTTGAAATTGGTTATGCTGGAACTCTCGGAGATTGAATTTCCGAATGTATCTTCCTTAAATGTTGTAATTTGCGGCGGAACCGCCAATATGCACGGGCTTGCGGAACTTGCCGTCAGCACAACCGGATTGCCTTCAAGAATCGGCTATCCGATCAGATTACCCGGGGTCTCGGATGTTTTGGGTAACCCGATGCATGCCTCCGGCGTGGGATTATTGCTTTGGAAGTTGATTAACGACGAAAAACAATCCAGGAATGCCAATTATATCTCAAGAATAATGGGTAAAAATATTTAGATACTGATGCAGGAGATTATTTATGACAAAGTCGATTAATGTTCCCAGCCCGGCAAAAATCAAGGTTGTCGGCATGGGCGGTTCGGGTTGCAATGCGGTTACCAGAATGGTCCAAGAAGGGATTCAGGGCGTAGAGTTTATTGCCATGAATACCGATGCCCAGCACCTTGAATTAACGGAAGCATCCGTTAAAATTCAGTTGGGAACTAAAACAGTACGCGGGCTGGGGGCCGGCGGCGACCATTCCAGAGGGCGCAAAGCTGCCGAAGAATGTATTGATGAAATACAAAACGTTATAAACGGCTCGGATATGGTATTTGTTACCGCCGGTATGGGTGGCGGTACGGGAACAGGTTCGGCACCGGTTATTGCTCAAATCGCCAAGAAAACGGGGGCATTAACCATTGCGGTTGTTACCACTCCCTTTAAATTTGAAGGGCTGCATCGTGCCAAAGTGGCAGATGAAGGTATCCGCAATCTTGTTCCGCATGTCGATACCCTTATTATCGTCCCCAATGAAAAAGTGCTTGACCTCTGCGATAAAAGAACAAGTATTGCCAACGCCTTTAGAATGGCCGATGAAGTATTGCACCAAGGTGTGCAATCGATTGCCGAGGTAATTACCGTTCCCGGTTTTATTAATCTTGACTTTGCCGATGTCAGGGCAATCATGCAGGATGCCGGACATGCCTGGATGTCTATTGGCTGGGGGGACGGGCCGAATCGTGCCGTTGACGCCGCCAAGCAGGCCTTGACCAGTCCTCTTCTGGATACATCGGTTTACGGCGCCAAAAAAGTTATGTTTAATGTTGTCGGCGGGGGCGATTTGACCCTCTTTGAAGTAAACGATGCTGCCGAAACAATCAAAAAGGCGGTTGCCCCGGATGCAAAAGTTATCTTTGGTGTAATGGTCGATCCCGCATTGGAAAGCAAGGTTCGCCTGACATTAATCGCCACCGGTTTTGCAACCAAAGAGGAATCGGAAGAACAAGAGAAACAACTGGATGCCGCAAAACAAGAAGATGTCAGACGCCTGCTTAAGAGCGAAAATCCGGAAGAATTGGATATTCCGTCCATTTTTAGGAATTTGCGCAAGAAAAAATAGAATTTTTTAATTATTTTTTTGTATAATATAAAATAAGATGAGAAATCTTATTCTGAAAATATTATTGGGAGGTAAGAATGGGTCACAAAGCTCCGGCAAAAGTGGGTAGTAAATCATCGCCTGCTCCTGCAAAGCCTGCAAAAAAGAAATAGTTGATATAATTAAAGGAGTTATTTCCTTGTAAAAACGGGACGTCATCTAATAAGTGATTCCCGTTTTTTTATTTAAAAAACAATTTTGCCAAGGAACCTGAATTGTTCTAATGCTTTCTTTACAGACCAACTTCATAAAGGGTAAAATAAGGACGTCGCAAACAGAGCGGGTGTAACTCAGCGGTAGAGTGCTTGCTTCCCAAGCAAGACGTCGCGGGTTCGAATCCCGTCACCCGCTCCAAACGTATTTTCTCAGCCCGTTTTCCCCTAACTGTTTCATTTAGCTTCTTTCCCGTTTATAATATTAAAATAGAATTTGCAAAGGATTTGATTTGGACGCTTATCTGGATATTGAAACAACCGGTTTATCTTCCCAAACATCGGATATTACCGTTATCGGGCTCTACCTTGTTAACAGTCACAATAGTAAACTCATTCAGCTGGTGGGTGAAAATATTACCGCCGCGGGTCTTATCGAATCGTTTAGCGGCGTGGAAAATCTGTATACCTATAACGGCAAACGCTTCGACCTCCCCTTTATTGATAATAAAATCGGGGTGAATTTGGAAACAATGGCGGCGCACCGTGATTTAATGTTTGATTGTTGGGATTGCAATTTAAAAGGCGGGCTTAAAATAGTCGAACAAAAACTCGGAATTTACAGAAAGTCCGTCGGCATGTCGGGGCTTGATGCCGTCCTTTTGTGGGAGAGGTACAAACGCCTTAACGATTTGGCGGCGCTTAAAAAACTTTTGGAATATAACAGGGAAGACGTTATCAATTTGAAAATTCTGCGGGAAAAATTGAATTATTTTTCAATTTCCGATTAGGGGGATATTATGGCATCCAAACTGCTTTCAAAAAGTAAATATCTGAACGGTATTCAATGCCCGCGCTTACTGTGGTTTTCGGTTAATTGCCCTTCCGATATGCCGGAACCCGATGCCGCCACGCAGCATATTTTTGACCAAGGCCATTTGGTGGGAGAGCTTGCCAAAAAACTTTTCCCCGAAGGAATTGATGTTCCGCAAGAAAGTTTTATCGGTAATATCCAAGAAACCAAAAAAATGCTTAATCTCGGTAAGCCTCTTTTTGAAGCTGCCGTAATGTTCAAAAGGCTTTACGCGCGCTCCGATATACTTTATCCTGCAAACGATTATGAATGGGATATTATTGAAGTCAAAAGCTCCACCTCCGTAAAGGACATCAATATCCATGACCTTGCGTTCCAGAAATTTTGCTGGGAGATAAGCGGGTTAAAAATCAGAAAAACAATTTTGGTTTACATAAACAATGAGTATATCAAAAACGGAGAGATTATCCCCGAAGAATTGTTTACGCTTGAAGACGTTTCGGATGCCGTTCAAGAAATTTACGGATGTACCGAAGAAAAAATTGTCAAGATGCTGCAAATTATGAACCTATCCGAATCCCCCGAAATCTATCTCGGCTCGCATTGTAATGACCCTTACCCGTGCGCCCTGATTGACAATTGTTGGGGAGAGATGCCCGAAGATAACGTTTTTACCTTGTATTACGGCGGTAAAAAATCCGCTGCACTTTACGATAGCGGTATTATGGAAATAGGCGATATCCCCGATGGTTTTACCCTAAGCGACAAGCAATTGATTCAAAAGGATTCTGTTGTTAATAACAACGTGCATATCCAAAAAGATGAAATCAAAGATTTCCTGAATTTACTTGAATATCCTTTGTATTATTTGGACTTTGAAACCTTTAATACCGCCGTTCCGATTTACGATGGCACCCGCCCGTACCAACAAATTCCCTTCCAGTTTTCGTTGCATGTTCAAGAAAGCCCTAATACTGAACTTAAGCATTATTGGTATCTGGCGGAAGGTAATGAAGACCCTCGGTTGGGGTTTATAACGGCGTTATACGAACTTATCGGAAATAACGGAACAGTTGTTGCCTATAACAAATGCTTTGAAGAAAAAATTTTAAAAAGTTTGGGCGAGGCTTTCCCGAAATATCAGGAATGGGTAGATTTGCTGTTACCAAGGTTTATTGATCTTTGGGGGCCGTTTAGAAGTTTTTACTATTATCATCCGGAGCAACGGGGGAGTACCTCGCTTAAAAAGGTTCTGCCTTCAATTACCGATATTAGCTACGACGGGATGGAAATAGCCCAGGGCGACGATGCCAGCCTGGCCTTTTTACAAATTCTTTTTGGCGATTTAACCGATGCGGAAAAAGACGGGATCCGCGAAAACCTCCTTAAATATTGCGAGCGGGATACAGAGGCAATGGCGGAGATAATCGCTAAATTGTATCGGCTTGCGGAGTAACGTTACGTATGGAATCCGAAGAAAACACACCTGCCTATAACCGCGACTTTTTACTGAAATTGGTAAATACGAAGATGCCTTTCGGTAAATATCAGGGGCGTTTGCTCTGTGATTTACCCGAGCCTTATTTGGTTTGGTTTCGTCAAAACGGTTTCCCAGAAGGAAAGCTGGGTGAGTACCTTGCCGCGATTTACGAAATAAAAGTAAACGGACTTGAGTATCTTTTAAAACCGTTAAAGTAACGTTGGCTGCCGTCTAATCCGCCTTTGATTTACCGGTACGCCGCGAGATTCTTAATAAACAACTAATTAGCTCCGCCGATTATCTCGTTATAACTTTTTTCCAATATATCGATTGCCGCGATTATCGCATCTAAAGTGGACCCCGAATTACCGCCTGCAGCCGCATAGAGAGCCAAAATATTCTCATATAAATCATCTATCAGTAATTGATTGCTGCGATTGGTTACGTGTGCCGGCAAGGTGCGCGCAAATTGCCATGAATCGGTAACTACTGTGGTAGTTGTAGTAGCAGCAGTAACCGTTCCGCCCATTGTTTGCGTTACGGTGGGGGTTAGCGTTTCATTCGTTAACTCGTGGCCGGAAATTTCTTTGGTATAAGCACTGACATCCGCCGAAAGGCTGTTTATTGCCGTAAGTTGGTTTTGCATTCTTTGCGATGATTTGGTAATCCCCTCGGTATTATTTTTTGATGCCATTGTAACTATTTCGCCAACGCGTTTTGTAACGAATTTTGAGTACAAATCGGCTTTGTTGTTCTTATCGGCGGTCAAAAAGAGTTGAACTTCTTCGGTCGCCAGTTTTACATTATACAGCGGGCTTGTCGGCATACTGCCGCTTGCCGCCGCTACGGTTCCGCCGCCCGATAACAGTACCGCAAGGGCAACGGCAAACGTTGCGGTTGCCCAGCCCCTTCCCAGTTTTAGCGAGAATCGTTTTTGGGTGGCGGCGTTTTCAAGTTCCGATTCCAAGATATATTTTAACCTGGCCTTAAAATCAGGGTTTGCTTTAACCGAGTTCATCGCCTTTTGTGTTTTTAGGGAGACCGCTAAAAGCGATTTAAGCTCTTGATCGTGCTGAGGATATTCGGCGATACATTCATCTACGGTTTTTTCTTCCGTTAAAATGCTATCGAGGCATTTTTCGAATATTTCATCTAAATTATCTTTATTTTTTCTAAACATTTGATTCTTCCGTTAATATCTTTCTTAAATTAGCAACCGCGCTATGCTGCAAAGCCTTAATCGCCCCTTGGGTTTTACCCATAATCCGTGCAACCTCAGCAATCGGAAGCTCCCCGATAAAGCGCATTGCTATAACCTGCTGTTGTAACTTTGTTAATTTTTTTGAGGCGCTTATCAGTTTTGCAACCTCTTCTTTGTCCTCTACCTCTTTTTGCGTATTCGAACTATCAATTGCCATATAATCTTCCAACGGTGCGGTTTGCCGCTTGGACTGCCTGCGATAATAATCGATAACGTGGTTATGGGCAATCCTAAAAAGCCAAGCCGAGAAAGGAACATCCTTCCATTTATAGGACGCAATCGATTTTAGAGCCTTAATAAAGACCTGTTGCGTCATATCTTCGGCTTCCGCACTATTGCCAACTTTAAGATAAACAAAGCGATAAATTTTATCGAAATTTTGTTCGTAAAGCTTGGCAAAGGCCTCTTTATCGTGCTTCTGCGCCAGAAGCACCAGGCTTTGCTCTTCTTGCACTCGACAACTCCTTACCGAATTACCACGACCGGAATACTGCATAAAGGATAGTAAACCGATATTTTTGGCGTTACCATGTGCAATAATTATAACGAAGGATTTTTAAAAAGGATAGTTTTTAATTTAAAATAATTATTAATTGTAAGCCGTTATAGTGTAGAATAAATTGGGTCATAAAAGAGAAGATGTTATAATTTTGAGGTAGTTCTTTTAGGAGAGGTTTGCAGTGGAAAAGATTAAAGTAATGATTGTAGACGAACAGCCTTTTTTTAAGGCCGGTGTGCGTCAGGCTTTAGATAGTAAAGGTGATTTTGAAATTTCGGAGGGTTCTCCCAACGACGAGCTTTTGCATGAAATCGAAGAACAAACCCCGGATGTCGTTTTGCTTGGTTCGGATCTTGCTTCTAACAGCGGGTTGGAGCTTGGCAAAAAAATTACCAGAAACTTTCCCAGTACTAAAGTTATTATCCTCAGTTCCGACCCCGATGACGAAGAGTTGTTTAATGTTATCAAAAGTGCGGCGGTTGCTTTCTTAAACAAAAACACTTCTGCAGATGAATTAATTAATACAATTAACAGGGCCTCTAAAGGCGAATACCTGATTAATGAAACATTTTTAACCAGACCCAATATCGCTATGCAAGTACTAAGACAATTTGAAGATATTTCCGCAATCGGTGAACAAGCAGAACATTTAATGGCAAGTTTAACCAACAGGGAACAACAAATATTGCAATACATAGCCGGCGGAAACAACAATAAACAAATCGCCGAAAGTTTTAATATCAGCGAACAAACGATTAAAAATCATGTCAGTGCGATACTTCGCAAACTCAATGCCAATGACCGGGCGCATGCGGTGGTACTGGCGATTAAAAACGGGATAATTCAAATTTAACCTGCTCTTTTAGCTTTGTATAGTACTTTCAGTATATTGACAAAGTGTTTTAACGGGGTGATAATGGCTTACGAGTACAAGTTGTAACCTGCCCCGGTTATGGAAAGAGAGCAAGTTAGTGAATTTATGGGCTCTTATACCTCTGATTGGTTTTGCCTTTTTAACGGTTATCCTGGCGTTATTGACTCCCAAACGCCAACAGGCTGTTAATAAGTTTTTAAGTTTTTATGTTTTTTCATCTGTTATCTGTTGTCTGTTGGTGACACTGCTTCTTTTTAGTAATTCGGCTTCCGCCGACTTCCTGTCTTTAATCTACGGGCTGTTTTTGGCTTTGTTACCGTTAACGGTTGGGCTGTATTACCAATTTGTTCGCGTGTTTTTAACTAAAAAGGCGGGCAAGGAGGCTTGGGTTTGTTATTTGGGGTCTTTGATTGTTCTAATTGCAGCCCTTACCGGTAATGTTGTCAAGGATGCCTATTTTACCGGTAATACCCTTTATACCGATACAAGCTATTGGGGGCCTGCCGTTGCCGTTGTTACCGCTCCCTTTTTGGTGGCGGCACTGCTGTTGTTATCCAAAAGGTATTTACGTTCTATTGATCCCGCTTATAAAAACCGCACACTAACCCTAATTTTTGGGTTGGTCGTTTTGTTTCTTATCGGCGGTATTGCAATTTTTGCGCCGCCCCTAAAACTTTTACCCATAACGGTGGCAATTGTTGTTAATGCGCTGGTAGTAACCTATGCCGTTATTAAAATTGATTTACCCGATGTTCGCTTACTTTTCCGCAAGATACTGACCGCCTTTATTTTCAGTGTGTTATTTTTAGGTTTAACGGTAGGATTATTTGAAGTATATCAGGCCTTTTTTGCGGCAATACCGCTTTGGGTTGCTTTGTTGATGTTACTTCTTACCTATGTAATCGTATTTTTACTGGCATTTAAACTTTTGCGCATAATTGATTACGTATTGGATAATTTTGTATACAAAAAACATGCGGTTTATACCCGCGCAAGTGCCGGTTTTCACACCAAAATGCGCCATTTGCTTGACCTTGATGAGGTAACCCAGGAGATATTTTGGGCTGTTACCGGCGTAACGAATATCGATTTTGCCGGGTTGATTCTGTACGATAAGCAAACCAGAAAATACGACAACCTTTTTTTCTACTCCAAAGAAAACCCGAATTCTTTAGAAACCGAGTTTAAAAAAATAACATTTAATCTTAGCAGTCCGGTTGTGAAACTGGCGACTAAAACCGATTACCCTCTTTTTGTTCGGCTTTTAAAAGCCGCCGACGAATCGGCACAGCCGCTTGGGGCGGAAAAAGAAATGCTGGAAAGAGCGGGCGCGGCGTATCTGTTCCCTTTAAAAAGCAGGAGCAGATTAATCGGAATGCTTGCCCTCGGTAAGGTTAACAATAAAAAAACGCTTACACTGCAAGAAATCGATTTTTTGAACAGTATTACTCAAATTGCCGGTGTGGTTATTGAAAACGCACAGCTTTATGCGCATTTTATAACCCAAGCCAATACGGATGAATTAACCGGGCTCTATAATCATCGCCACTTTAACGACAGACTTTATCAAGAAATTGCCCGAAACGCCCGTTTAGACGGAACTTTTTCGATTATTATGATGGATATCGATTTTTTTAAAAACTGTAACGATACGTACGGGCATTTGGTTGGTGACGGCGTCCTCAGGAAAGTAGGCGAATATATTGATATTTCCATTCGTGATATGGATTCCTCTTTCCGCTACGGAGGAGATGAGTTTATTGTCATTTTACCCGATACCGGCGCCGAAAATGCTTACAAGGTTGCCGAACGCATCCGTAAAACAATCGAATTAAAATCCAAAGAAGAAACGGTTCCCATCACCGCCAGTTTAGGAATTGCCAATTGGCCCGATAACGGTATTACCGAAGCCCAGATTATGCGCGCCGCGGATAAAGCCCTTTATATGGCAAAACAACTTGGCAGAAATACCACTTTTGTTTTATCTCCCGATGTCAGTGATACCGCCGAAAAGGATCTTCCCTTAAATATCTCTCCGGAGCCCCGAACGCTAACCACAATTTATGCGATGGCGGCATCAATTGATCGAAAAACGGAGCACAGTCATCACCATTCCAGAAATGTCAGCGATTATGCGGTTGCGATTGCTAAAAGTATGAATTTACCTGCCGAAAAAATAGAAAGCATTCGTTCCGCCGGTTTACTGCACGATATCGGAAAGGTAGGCTTACCGGGCAATGTTTTAAACAGAGATACGATTTTAACCGACTCTGAAGCGGAAATGGTTCAAAAACACCCTAAAGTCGGGGCTGAAATTTTAAAACATGTTGTCGATTTAATAAATTGCATCCCCTCGGTACTGCACCATCATGAAAATTATGACGGTTCGGGATATCATACGGGGCTAAAGGGTGAGGAAATCCCGCTTGGAGCGCGTATTTTATCGGTTGCCAATACCTACGAAACGATACGCTCTGCGTTGGAATCCGATAAGCAATTTACAGTCGATAATCTAATTAACGAACTTAAAAAGAAGGCCGGTACCAAGTTGGACCCGTTTATTGTCGAAACCCTTATTGAAGTTGTTCGAAAACAGGGTGTAAATTTTCGTCCGGACGGTGTTGAAAAACAGACGCGTTCCCTGCCGTATGATACCGATGCCGGTTAATTCGTCTGCCCTTAAATTAACTTCCCCAAAATAATTTGAAACAAACCGTTTGGTATTATAGAATCATAGGTACTTTTTATAAAATATTTTAGCGGAAGTGAAGATGACTGTTGACGAATTATGTATTAATACCATCCGCACCCTTTCAATGGATGCGGTCCAAAAAGCAAGTTCAGGGCACCCCGGTGCACCGATGGGGATGGCGGCAATGGCCCATACCCTGTGGAATAAATTCTTAAAGCATAACCCGCAAAATCCGCAATGGATTAACCGTGATCGGTTTATATTATCTCCGGGGCATGCGTCTGCGCTCCTCTATTCCCTTTTGTATCTTACCGGCTATGATTTATCGTTGGATGATTTAAAAAATTTCAGACAGTGGGGCAGTAAAACACCCGGACACCCCGAATTTGGGATGACCGCGGGGGTTGAAGTAACAACAGGCCCCCTCGGGCAGGGCTTTGCCAACGGCGTCGGGATGGCTATTGCCGAAAGGCGACTGGCCGAACTCTATAACCGACCCGGATTCGATATTATCGACCATTACACCTATGCCTTTGTTTCCGACGGGGATTTAATGGAAGGGATATCATCCGAGGCGGCATCACTTGCCGGAACCTTGCAACTCGGAAAACTGATTTATCTTTACGATGATAACGACATATCGATTGAAGGCAGTACGGATATCACTTTTAAAGAGGATGTCGCTTTGCGCTTTAAGTCTTTCGGATGGCAGGTTATCGGGCCGATTGACGGGAACGATATAAACGCGCTATCCGATGCTATTGAAGAAGCCAAAAATGAAACGTGCCTTCCGAGCCTGATAATTTGTAAAACCGTAATAGGTTATGGCAGCCCGAATAAACAGGGCAAGAACTCCGCTCACGGGGAACCGTTGGGAGCTGAAGAGGTTGTGCTCAGTAAGAAAAACTTAAATTGGCAATTCTCCGACCCTTTTTATGTGCCCGAACAAGCCTTAGCCTATTTCCGCAAGGCCTTGGATAGAGGGAAAGCCGAAGAACAAAATTGGAACAATTTAATAAATTCTTATCGGGATTCCTACCCCGATGATTACAAACAGCTTATGGCTGATTTAAATGCAGAGTTACCGCAAAATTGGGACAGCGGGCTTGACGGACTTTTTACCGACTTTACCCAAAAGTTTGCTACCAGAGAGGCTTCGGAACAAGTGATTAACACAATTGCGCCTCGAATTAACGCATTGGTTGGCGGTTCTGCCGATTTGGCGCCTTCGACCAAAACAACAATTAAAAATGCCAAATCCTTTTCAGCGGAGTGTTACAGCGGACGCAATTTCCATTTTGGTATTCGTGAGCATGCGATGGGGGGAATTGCCAACGGTATGACACTGCACGGAGGGGTAATTCCGTTTGTCTCCACATTCTTGGTTTTTTACGACTATATGCGCGCGGCGGTCAGGCTTTCGGCACTAATGAAACAGGGTGTTATTTATGTTTATACACACGATTCGGTTGCCGTGGGCGAAGACGGGCCGACGCACCAACCCATTGAGCAGTTAGCGGGGCTAAGAACTGTTCCCGAATTAGTAACAATCAGACCGGCCGATGCCAATGAAGTTGTCGAAGCTTGGAAAATCGCTGTTAGCAGTCGAAACAATCCGACGGCTCTTGTTTTTACCCGCCAAAAGCTGCCCGTTATTGATAGAGATAAGACATCCGCAGCATCAAATCTTAAGTTTGGCGGTTATGTGCTGTGGGAATCATCTCCCGCTTTTGAGATAATTTTAATTGCTACCGGTTCCGAGGTGCATGTTGCCCTTGAAGCAGGAGAGCTGCTGGCAGGGCAAGGCGTACATGTCCGCGTTGTCTCTCTGCCCTCTTGGGAGCTTTTTGAGGCTCAATCGGAGGAATATAGGGAATCGGTGCTGCCAAAGAATATTAAAGCCAGGATTTCGATTGAGGCCGGTGTAACCTTCGGATGGGAACGCTATGTCGGAACAGAAGGATTGGCAATCGGAATTAATACTTTTGGCGCTTCGGCTCCGTTCGGTGTTTTATACAAACAACTTGGGTTTACCGCGGAAAGGGTTGTAGCGGACGCGCTTAAACTGCTGGGGAAGTAATTAAAGCCTAACTGTTACAGATATTAACCAGGTGTTTGAAACTTGCCGCCGGGTCCTCTTGGCGGAAGACTGCACTTCCGACGCAAATTGAGCTTACGCCGGTGGAGGCAACGGTTTTGATGTTATCCTCTTTGATTCCGCCGTCAATACTTGCCGATACGTTCGGATATTTTTGGCAAAATTCCCTGATTTTATTAAGCACTTCGGGGATAAATTTACTGCCGTAAAAGCCGGGGATAACCGACATAAATAACACGGAATCCAATTTATCCGTTAGTGGTTCGATTGCTTCAATACTTGTATCGGGATTGATTGCAATGCCTGCTTTTAGACCGGCATTATGAATCATATCGATTATTTTTGAGTGCAAATTTGTAGATTCGTAGTGAAAAATAATCTGCTCGGCGCCGGCTTCGGCAAAATCGGCAATATACGTTTCTGGGTTATTTACCATTAAGTGGGCTTCCCATTTTAGTTTTGTTTTTGTATCAATGATGTCTTTAAAGGTAATACTTTGAGAGGGAACAAATAAACCGTCCATAATATCAATCTGGACAAAATCGGTAAACGTTGCCGAAACGGCAAGCATTTTGTCCAATTCCGCTCGATTGTCGGTTAGTACCGCAGGTACAATTTGAATTAAGTTTTCCATTTTAACACCCTTTAATTTTATTGCTTAGCAGGAATTTCACACAACTCTAAATCCCCCCAAACACCCATCTCATTATCCTTGATAATCACGGCGCCTTTCAACAGCCCGCTGCTTTTAGCATACTCCAATGCTTTGTTAATATCGCCTATTGTTTTAACCATATTGCAAACTGCGGTTGCGGCGGCATCGGCTATTGTTGCCGAATCCGCTACAATTACCGCCGCATCGGCTTTGCCGAAACTAAACGCATGCCCAACCGTACCCGAAGATGTGCAAATTCCGAGCGGGGTATTTTGAGGCATTATTTCGATTCCGTAAACCCCGCTAAGAGGGGAATCTCCGGCATAGATGCCAACGGCTCTCTTTTTTTGGCTGCTTAAAAATATATCGCCGCCGTTTTCGATAATAACTTCTTCCGTCAGTTGAAGCAACTCTTTTCCGACATAATCGCTAATTGCACCGGCAACCGCCGCCATCGGTCCGACATCAAACTTTGCTGAAGCTTCAATCATATCGCGGACGATTTGCGGATAGCTGTCGTTTGATTTTAAAGGTTTTAAGGAATTGGCAAACTCAGGGCACAATTTAATATGGTTTTCCAGTTCTTTCCTGAATTTTGCGGTGATATTAAGCGCTTTTGCTTTTAAATCGGCGGACGAGCGGATATACAAATCGGTCTCTTTGATAACTATATTGTAAGAGAACAGATCCTTATCTTGCACCCAATCACGATAAGTTTTTGGTTGATACATAACACTAGAAGTGTGATTCCATTGCCCTTAGCGGACAAGTTTTCAAACATAACCCGCAAGCGATACATTTTGAAGCATCAAACGATATCAAACGTGTATCAAAATCGAGTTTAAAAGCCTTGGTGGGGCAAACGGTAACACAGGCACCGCAGTGGGTACATTTTTCATCGTTGCGAACAACGTTTTCCGAAAGAGGTTGAATACTGACGCCGGTTCCGGTCAGGTATTTGACCCCTTTATCGTAATTGGCACGCTCGCCGCGCAGTTCGATAACCATTAAGCCTTGCTCATCGGGGATAATTGAGGCCTTCATAATGTTTAATTCAAGGTCGTAATCTTTAATTAGGTGATATACGATAGCCCTGTCCACCAAACGGGCAGGAAACTGTAACACTATTTTCTTTGAAACAACCATTTAGTCCTCACTTAACGGAACTATTCCGGAATCGGGCGTTCTTTTAAGGGTTTGGTATTTAAACCGGAAAGAGGCCCCGGAATCGGTTCGACCGGGTTCGTTAAAAGGAAACGTCCGTCTTTAATCCAATCTTTTAACGTATTGGCAATCACCAATGCCTGTGAATAACTTGAAAGAGAAGCGGTGGGAACTTGCTTCCCGCTCACTTCAACCTTTCCGCTTTTTAACTCGGCATAGGTGGTTTCTTTAATAACGTTTGCAATCATATTCGGGTAATCCGAAGAATAATCGATAATCGGCGCAACAATATCGGCATCGGTTATTGCGACATGCTCAAGGATTTCCTCCGAAAGGATGGGGATGGGGATACCGACCCCGATACTAAGGGTGGAGCCGTAGCCAAGCATACTGGTACCGCGTAACCAGCGCGAATCCATTTGTTTTAAGTCGCCGATAAGGGCCAGAGTCCCCGCACCGCGTGTCGGTATTCCTTTTTCGTTACGCGGAGCGCCCGGGTTATGCTGAGTGCCGTGGTAGGCTACAAAACCAACCCCGCCCCCCAAAAAGATTTTGGTACCGATTCCGATAGTCTTGTAATAAGGGTCGTTTAATAAAGGCGATAACTGCCCCGAGGTGGAGTAATTAATATTACCCATATTAGCTTTAAGCATCCCCATATAGGTGTAAATAACCTTTGAAGACAGATTTATCGCCGCATTGTAGTTTTGGTAAGCGTTTCTCGGATTGAATAAAATCGCTTCGTTAATATCTTTAATGTTAATTAATGTTTCCAGTTTTTTACGCGGGTAACAATCGGTTCCGTATGCCGTTACCGATAAACGTACATCTTTACCCGCTACCAATTCCTCAATTACATGCCCGCCGCCATAATTGAACTCACCCGGATAATTTCTGTTTCGGGGGTCATCGTCGGGCAGGGCATTAGCGCCGATTAATATATCGGTTGCCGCAAGACCGGTATAAGCCAGAACTTCGTTAAGATAGGCCTTTCCTCCGCCCAGTTTAATCCGCGGATAAGAGTGTCCGATATTAAGATAGGCGCTTGATGAACACATTGCACCGAAGGTCCCGGTTGTTACCACATCCACATCGCGGGCGGCTTGTTTGATGCCCTTTTCTTTGGCAATTTTAATTATTTCTTCGGCATTAACAACAACGGCTTCGCCTTTTTTGATTTTAGCGTTGATTTCTTCGATTGTTTTTGGCACTTTGGGCTCCTAAAATAACCGATAGTTTTTGACGGCTTTTAATTTGGAAATAAATAAGTAAATCATAAACCGTAAACGAATGCTTGTCAATTGAAAACGATTTTACGGAGGTTTAAAACCGGCATTTGCTGTTAAACACTGATTTATCGTAAATAAATCCACCATTTACCGCTCATTGATGATATAATGATATTACAATCAAATTAACCGAGGTGACAATCATGCCTGCCGAAGAAGATATTTTATCCGCTTACAGTATTTCCAATAAACTTGAAACGAATTTTATCGGTAAAAGAGTTACGGTTTATCCGAAATTGGCTTCAACTATGGAAATCGCTAAAATTGCCGCTTCCAAAAAAGTTCCTGAGGGGACGCTGATTATTGCCGAGGAACAATCTGCCGGTAAAGGCCGTCTTGACAGGGAGTGGGTTTCTCCGCAGGGTTGTATATCACTGTCGTTAATACTTTACCCGGATATTAAGCGCCTGCCGTCTTTAATAATGGTGGCCTCGGTTGCTTTAATGCGCACCATTAATAAATTAACCGGATTAAATGCGGTTATTAAATGGCCGAACGATATTTTAATAAAAAGAAAAAAGGTTGCCGGGATACTAATTGAGGGTGCAATACAGCATGTTAACGTTAGTTACGTGGTAATCGGAGTGGGGCTTAATGCCAACCTTAACCCCAAAGATTATCCCGAAATTGAAGCAATTGCAACATCCTTATCCGAAGAAAAGGGCCGATACATTGAGCGTGTCGGGCTTATTCGTGAGTTTCTTACCGAGTTTGAAAAATTGTATAGTTTAGCCGCACAAAGCGATTTGGTTTACAAAGAATGGCGCGATAATATGGATACTATCGGCAAAAAAGTATCGGCAAAATCGGGGAATACTTCTTACAAAGGCAAAGTTAAGGGCGTTACCGAAGACGGGCGGCTGGTTATTGAAACATCGGACGGGGAAACAATTAATTTTACCGCAGGGGATGTTATCTTAATCGAATAGATAACACCCCCCGATAATTTGTTATTTTACTTATCTTCTTTTTTCATAAACATTGATAACATATCAATCGGAATCGGGAATACCAGCGTACTGTTTTTTTCCGATGCAATTTCAGTTAACGTTTGCAAGTATCTCAGTTGTAACGTTACCGGCTCTTTGGCGATTACCGTTGCCGCCTCTGCCAGTTTTTCAGATGCCTGGAATTCACCTTCGGCATGGATAATCTTGGCACGGCGCTCTCTTTCAGCTTGGGCCTGTGCTGCCATTGATCTTCGCATTGTTTCGGGGAGTTCAACTTCTTTAATTTCAACAACGCTGACTTTTATGCCCCACGGATCGGTGTGTTCATCAATTATCGATTGCAGTGTTTGATTTAACTTTTCCCTCTTGGCGAGCAGCTCATCAAGTTCGGATTGCCCGAGTACGTTTCTTAAAGTTGTTTGCGATATTTGAGAAGTCGCTTTGATATGGTCAAGGACTTTAACAACCGAGGCCTCGGGGTCAACTACCCTGAAATAAACAACGGCATTAACCCTTACCGTAACGTTATCCTTGGTAATAACTTCCTGAGAAGGAACATCCATTGTCACAACACGTAAATCAACCTTGGTCATTCGGTCAACAAAGGGGATAATAAAGAAAAGACCCGGCCCTTTAGCGCCGATAAGTCTTCCGAGCCTAAAAATGACACCTCTTTCGTATTCCGCAACAACCCTAATCGCCAGGGACAGCAAAAAAAGAACAGCAACCGCAACAGCAATATAACCGTAAAGATCTATCAATTGTCTCCTCCATCATTTAGATTTTTACTGACAAACAGCTTCAGTCCGTCTGTTTGTTTGATAATAACATATTCACCGGTTTCGGCGGAGCCGCAATCAATTTCGGCATTCCATATCTCGCCCTCCAGGAAAACAGTTCCCTGAGGGTTGAGTGTTCTTTTGACAATCGCGGTTCTGCCGACTAATTCTTCTCTCCCGGCTGAAATCCGGTTTTTATGGGCAGCTGCAACGCGTTCAACCACAAAAACAATCAGAAAAACAGAAATTGTAACGATTAAAACAATGAGCCAAACATCCATTTAGAATTCAACTCCTCCCTTTGTTGGTAATAAAAGAGCGGATGAGAACCGGCACGATTAAAGTATAAACGTATTACCACCGAACTGCAACTTTCAAAAAGCATTTTTATTTGTATACAAAGCTGTTTTATTGTAGAATTTACTCACTAATAATATGAGGGAAATGATTATGAAAGCAGAAAAATGCAAAGGTTTTAATGACCTTACGCCCGATGATATGCGGGCTTTTCGTTTGGTGGAAGATACTTTCCGTGATTGTTGTTTAGGCTGGGGTTACGATGAAATTCGCACTCCCACTATTGAATATCTGCATCTATTTACATCTGCCGGCACTTTAACCCCCGACATGCTAAGTAAGGTTTATTCCTTTTTGGATTGGGACGGTTGGAGCGGTGAAAGGGTTGTCCTTAAGCCCGATGGCACTATTCCCGCGGCCAGATACTATATCAATAACAATTTAAGCGGGTTGGCAAGGCTTTTCTATGTAACCAACCTCTTTATGTTTGACGGAACCGGTCAAAAATCGCGCGAAACGTGGCAATGCGGTGCCGAACTGATTGGCTTAAACAGTTCGTTAGCCGATATTGAGCTTATTTCGCTTTCGGTTGATGTCTTAAGACAGCTTGGGCTTACGGATATTTCGCTTGAGTTATCGCATGCCGGTTTAATTAAGGCTTTGCTTGATAATCTTGAGCTTAGCGCGGATGAAAAAACGCATCTCTTTACCCGTATCTTAGAAGGTGATTCGGCAGCTATCGAGTTACTTAAAAAAGATAACCCTGAAACTGTTGAAATCCTGAATCTTCTTTTGGAACTCAAAGGCGATTCATCGGGGTTTTTGAAAAATATTAAGGCCTTGTCCACAAAACACACCCCCAATATTGCAGAGGCGCTTGATAATTTCATATTTGTTCTGGAAAAACTGGATGAACTCGGCCTCGATTATACCGTTGATTTGGCTTCCGGCAAAGGGTTTGAGTATTATACCGGCCTGATTTTCCGCTTACTGATTAACCAAAAGGTTGTTGGCGGCGGCGGCAGGTACGATGCCCTAATTCCCCAAATGGGCGGTGAGGCAACCCCGGCTGCCGGTTTTGCGCTATACGTAGACCAGCTGGTTGAAGTTATTGAACCCGAGTTTACGATTGAACTCGATACCAACAGAATCCTAATCAAAAATCCGAGCGCCGTAATTGACGAAGGTTTTAATCTGGCGGAGATATTGCGGGATTTCGGTTATACGGTTATATTGCAGCTTGCCGATGAGCAAAAAGAGGATTGCGGGTGGCTCTTGGAAGTTTCCGCTGAAGGCCTTAAATACGTTTTAACCGATTCCGAAAATAAAAACGTGGTTGAAACCGACGATGTTGCCGAAGTTCTGAAAATGCTGGGATGTACTGAAGATGTCGCTTAATATTGCATTGCCCAAAGGGCGTTTATTAAATAACACCGCGGCAATGTTGGAAAATGCCGGTTGGAAGTTGGACGGATACAATGATAAATTAAGGTATTATCGTTTAAAATCCGAAAAATTCCCGGATATTAAAATTAAGGTTTTACAGGAAAAAGACATTCCCATCCAGATTGCGGTCGGTAATTACGACCTCGGTATTTGCGGATTGGATTGGACCGAAGAACTGCTTGTTAAATATCCCAACAGCTCGGTGATTAAAATTGCCGATTTAGGATACGGAGACGGGGCTTTGTTTGCCGCGGCTCTCCCCGGTGATTTAATCGATATTGAAAAGCTGGCATCCAGAGAAACAATCACTCGCATTGCCGGTGAGTACCCCAACCTTGCCGAAACATTGGCGGGGAAATTGCACCTTAAACGGTTTAGTATTTATCCGCTGTGGGGCGGGGCGGAGGTCTATCCGCCTGAAGATGCCGAGCTGGTATTACTGCCGCGTAAATCCGAAAAAGAAATATTGGATGCCGGCCTTATGCCAATACTCAAAGTTGTTGATTTTAAGGCCTATCTTATTGCCAACAGCAACAGTTTGAAGAACAAGGATATGGCTGAGGTTCTCTCCTCGATAACCGCTTTAATTCAATCCGGTGGAGAGGCTCCCAAAACATTCAGTATTATTAAAACAACGGAAAAACCCGTCACTAAGTCTTTTACAAAAGTAGATGATGATATGGTCAGGCTTGCCTTACCGGACGGACATCAACAAGTTCACGTTTGCAAGATATTGGATAAAATGGGGATTAAAATCGATGATTACCCCTCGCAAACGGGGAATCGCCGTCCGACAAGTAACCTTGACGGCTATTTTATAAAAGTCATCAGACCTCAGGATATGCCCTTGCAAATTGCCAACGGCAATATCGACTTGGCGATTACCGGCAGGGATTGGTTGATTGACCATAAATATCAATTCCCCAACAGCCCGATTCACGAACTGGTGGACTTGAAGTACGGCTGGGTCAAGATTGTAGCCGTTATAGACGGAAACTTGCCTTTTGAAGATATCGAATCGTGGTGGCAATACTGTAAAGAACAGCAAATCACATGCCGTGTTGCCACGGAATATATTAATATTGCCGATCGTTACGTTCGTGAAAAGCGAATCGATAAATATCGAATTATACCGACATGGGGAGCAACCGAAGGTTTTATTCCCGAAGATGCCGATATCCTGATTGAAAATACCGAAACCGGCGGAACAATTGCGCGTCATAACCTTAAAATTATTGACAAACTGTTTGAATCCACCGCTTGTTTAATCGGCTCTACGCGAGAGGTTGAAAACCCCCAAAAGAAAGCAAGGATGGAGTATTTAATTAGCGCGTTAAAGAACGCGATGGAGATGCCTTAAAATGGAAATCGTTGTCGGTTTTGAGAAAGCGAAAAAATTGCTTGAAAGAAATGTTGTATCAGGCGAGATTACCGTTTCACCGGCTTTTAAAAATAAACTGATTGAAATGTACGGAACGGGCGACCCCGAACAGGTTGTTAACCGAATAATCGGTGACGTACGCACAGGCGGCGATAAGGCAATTATTGAATACACCGCCAAAATCGATAACATTAAGCTCGCAAAAATTGAAGTTTCCGAAGCTGAAATAAATGAGGCGCGTTACAAAATTGACCCTAAACTTTATAAGGCTTTGGAGGTTGCCGCGCAGCAAGTCAGAGATTTTCATATTGCCCAGAGGGACGCACTGTTTGGCGGGATTGCCAATATGGGTAATGCAACCGTTGCCCGACCGCTTGAAAAGGTTGCGGTATATGCCCCGGGCGGTACGGCAAGCTACCCGTCTACGGTTTTAATGACTGCCATTCCGGCAAAGGTTGCGGGGGTAAAAGAAGTAATTTTAGCAACCCCGCCCGCTAAGGACGGTAAAATCCCTGCGGTTACTTTGGCGGCTGCCTATATTGCCAAGGTTGACCGTGTTTTTTGTATGGGCGGGGCTCAAGCAATTGCTGCCCTTGCTTACGGCACAAAATCGGTTCCCGCCGTTGATAAAATATGCGGGCCCGGTAACATATTTGTAATGCTTGCCAAAAAACATGTTTACGGCACCGTTGATATTGATGGGCTTCAGGGCCCCAGCGAGGTTTTAATTATTGCTGATATTAAAGCCAAAGCAAAACTGCTTGCCGCCGAGGTTTTGGCACAAGCCGAGCACGATACCTTAGCTTCGTCAATACTGATAACCGATTCATTATCGCTTGCGACTGCAATTCAAAATGAGGTTGAATTACAGCTCCAAGCCTTAAACAGGGGTAAAATCGCTTCGGAATCCTTAAAAACCAACGGTATGATTATTGTTGTTGACAATATGCAGGAAGCAATCGAATTATCCAATCTCTATGCCCCCGAGCATCTTTGTTTGGATATGGTTGATGCGGAAGACTATCTTGATAAAATAACCAATGCCGGCTGTGTCTTTTACGGCTATGCCCCGACTGTTGCGATGGGTGATTATGTTGTCGGACCGAGCCATGCCTTACCGACCGGCGGTACGGCGCGTTTTTCATCGCCGCTTAATATTTCGGATTTTATAAAATATACCAACAGGGTCAAAATTACCCGTAATAATTTAAAAAAATACGGTCCAGTTGCGATGACTATTGCCGAAGCGGAAGGGCTAACGGCACATTCAAAAACGATTGAAATGCGTTTAGCGGATAACTAATAGAAAAGAGGAACTTCAATGCAAGAAGAGGGAATTGAGAAGTTTGTAATGCCCGAGTTAAGGGTTTTTGGAGGCTATGCCGCCAGTAAAGCCCCCGAAACGTTAAAGGGTAAAACAGCCGTTCCGGTTGATCAAATAATTAAACTGGACGCCAACGAAAACCCTTACGGTTGCTCACCCAAGGTTTTGGAAGCGATAGCGAACTTTTCCAAGATTCAAATCTACCCCGATTCCGGACAGCAGGAATTAAGGCGATATTTGCAGGATTACACCGGCGTGCATATGGATCATATCGTTGCCAGTGCCGGAAGTGACCAGCTTATTGATTTGTTGATGCGCTTATTTGTTTCAAAAGGCGATGAAGTTATTAATTGTGTTCCGACTTTTGCAATGTTCCAGTTCTTTATCAACCTGGTTGGCGGGACCGCGGTTAATGTTATGAGGGACGAAAATTTTATGGTTGATGTTAACGCCCTCAAAAAAGCGGTAACCCCCAAAACTAAAATGATTCTTCTGGCAACCCCCAATAACCCCACCGGCACCATTATGCCGCGAGAGGATATCCTTGAGGTATTGGATATCGGGTTACCGACGCTTGTTGATGAAGCCTATTTTGAATTTACCGGTGAAACTATGGCACCGCTGGTCGGAAAATACAAAAACCTGATGGTTCTAAGAACTTTCAGTAAGTGGGCGGGCCTTGCCGGTTTAAGAATCGGTTACGGAATGTTCCCCCTTCAGATTGCAGACTATTTAATGCGTATTAAAGAGCCTTATTCGGTAAACGTTCTTGCTCAGCTGGCGGCTATCGAATCGGTTAAAGATAAAGATTATATGCTTGAGAAGGTTGAAATTATTTCTTCCGAACGGGATAAACTCTTTGGATTATTGGAAGAGACCGGTTGGTTAAAACCGTACCCGTCGAAAGCTAATTTTATCCTTTGTGAGGTATTAAAAGGAAAGGCCAAAGATATCCAGCAACAACTTGAAGAGATGGGGATTCTGATTCGCTATTTCGATACCCCGCTGCTTAAAGATTGTTTAAGAACAAGTGTCGGGAAACCGGAAGAAAACCGGGCGCTTATTGATGCCCTCAATAAAATAGGGGAGGAATTGTAAGCCAATGAGAACTGCCGTTATTAAAAGAGATACCAAAGAAACCAATATCAATCTTGAGATTAACTTGGATGGGTGCGGTGATTACGAAATCTGCACGGGTAACCGCATTTTTGATCACTTATTATCCCAGCTTTCAAAGCACAGCCTAGTTGACATAACTATCTCGGCAACCGGTGATGATGTCCATCACTTGGTTGAAGATATAGGCATTGCTTTAGGGACCGCCTTAGCGGACGCTTTGGGAGAAAAGCGCGGGATTACCCGCATGGCCGATGTCACTGTTCCAATGGATGAAGCGCTCTCGTTTGTTGCCCTTGATTTGAGCGGCAGGGGATATTCAGTAATTGATATGCAGTTTAACGACAACGATATGTTTGGATTCCCAACGGATTTAGTGCGTCATTTCTTGGAGGCTTTCGCAATTGAAGCCAGAATGAATTTGCATGCGCGCGTTATTTACGGCACCAATGACCACCATAAGGCGGAGTCAATCTTTAAGGCACTCGGCAAGGCCCTTGGGTACGCTGTTAGAATCGACCCTCGGATGGCAGATGAGTTACCGAGTACTAAAGGTAAGCTCTAGTTAGATTACCTTTAAAATTGCAAATTAGGCTAGACAGTTAGTTTATTTATTGTCTTTGTGTGCCTGTGCATTGACAGTTCTTATTGTTGAATCCAATCAAAGTTATAAGATGCGAATCCGTCATAATATATCTGATAGCCCATATCAGCAACCGAAATTGGGATTTGATAAGCTAAACTTCCGCATCAAAAAAGTTCATTTCATCCCAATACCGCGTTAAAAAATGTACTTTGCCGAATCAAAAAGCAAGCATTAAAAAAAGGGTTATCCTGAATTTACAAGATAACCCTTTTCTGTTTTACAAAGCATCGGTTATTTTACCGAAATTTTAGGCGTTAAAGTTTTTGCCCGTCAGTTTTTTGTAGGCCTCAATATAACGGCGGGCCGTCTTTGAGATTACGTCATCGGGGAGAACAGGCCCTGGGGGTTCTTTGTTCCAACCGGATTCATTTAACCAATCCCGAACAATTTGCTTATCAAAGCTATCCTGTGCTTGCCCGACCTTGTATTTATCCGCTTCCCAAAAACGGCTGGAATCGGGTGTCAGCATTTCATCGATAACAATCAGTTTGCCGTTATCAATCCCAAATTCAAACTTGGTATCGGCAATAATAAAACCGCGCGTTTTGGCGTATTCGGCGGCGTTGTTGTAAATATTGATGCTGGCCTCTTTTATTTCATGTGCCAGAGATTTGCCGACCATCTCTTCCATTTCCGACATTGTTATCGGTAAATCATGCCCTTCATCGGCTTTGGTGGTCGGGGTAAAAATGGGGGTATCAAATGCTTGGCTTTCAAGTAGCCCCGCAGGCATTTCAATCCCCGATACGGTTCCGCTTTTAGTGTACTCGCTCCAAGCCGAGCCGGAAATATAACCGCGCACAATACACTCTACCGCTAAACGGTCAGCCTTTTTAACCAGCATTGACCGCCCGTTAAGATAGGCGGGGAATTGAACCTTTTTATCTTCGGGTAAATAGTCATTAAGAATATTTGCGTCCTCAATAACGGCAACCACATGATTGCCGATTACATCTTTAGTTTTATCAAACCAAAATGCGGATATACGGTTTAAGACCTTGCCCTTATTGGGGATTCCGCAAGGAAGAACCACATCGAAAGCGGAAACCCGGTCGGTAACGACAATCAGTATGTAATCACCCATATCATAGGTGTCGCGTACCTTGCCGCGAATAAACAACGGCAAAGGCAAATCTGTTTTTAATAATACTTCGGGTCCTGCGCTCATAACGCCCTTGGCCCCAATTGTTTAGGCTCCAAAGCCATATATTTCTTTTTCCATTTGGTATCGGTTAAACCCAATCTCTTAAATATCTCATCGACGTAGCGCAAGTAATATTTGTAATCAAAGATATCATCCAATTCCTCAACAGGCAGTTTCTCTACCACCTCAACGTCGGCTTTTAACAATTTCAAGAAGTCTTTACTGCCTTTCCACGATTTCATGGCATTACGCTGTACCATTTTATAGGCTTGTTGGCGGCTTAAACCCTTATCGATAAGCGCCAGCATCACCCTTTGCGAGTAAACAAGCCCTTTGGTTTTATTAAGATTCTTTTCCATTGCATCCGGATAAACCAAGAGCCCGTCCATAACATTGGTAAAGATATGGAGCATGTAATCCAATACCAGGCAGGCATCCGGCATAATTACCCTTTCGGTCGAAGAGTGGCTGATATCTCTTTCATGCCAGAGGGCGATATTTTCCATAGAAGTAAGCGAATAACCTCTGATTAGCCTTGCCAATCCGCAAATTCGTTCACAAAGCTCCGGATTTCTTTTGTGCGGCATAGCGGACGAACCGGTTTGTCCTTCACTAAACGGCTCTTCAACTTCACGGGTATCGGTCTTTTGCAGTCCGCGAATTTCGGTTGCAAATTTTTCCAATGAACCGGCAATAATTGCCAGGGTGGTTACAAATTGAGCGTGCCTGTCGCGTTGCAGCACTTGATTGGATATTGAAGCGGGGCTTAACATTAACTTGGCGCAAGCCTTTTCTTCAACCTCGGGGGATAAAGTGGCATAAGTGCCGACGGCCCCCGATATTTTCCCTACGGCAATCATTTTGGTTGCTTCGGCCAACCTCTGTCGGTTGCGTTGCATCTCTTCAATCCATAAAGCCAGCTTCAATCCGAAAGAAGTTGGTTCGGCGTGAATACCATGGGTTCTGCCGATCATTACGGTATATTTATATTTAATTGCTTTTTCCACTAAAACGGAAAGCAGCCCTTTAATATCCTCGTTTAAGATTTCGGACGCCTCAACCAATTGCAGACTGAGTGCGGTATCCATTACATCCGAAGAAGTCATTCCCAAGTGAATAAATCTGGCCTCGGGACCCAAACTCTCGGCAACCGAGCCGATAAAGGCGGTCATATCATGATGAGTTTCCACTAAAATTTCTTCCATGCGCTTCATGTTCAGGCGTGCCATTTTAATTTTGGGAACGGCATTGCGGGGGATTTTCCCCAGCTCGGCCCACGATTCGCAAACTGCGATTTCAACATCAAGCCATTTGGTGAATTTATTCTCATCCGACCACACCTTTTTCATTTGCGGACGGCTATAACGCTCGATCATTTAGACTCCTCCTCTTTGTCTTTGGCAAGCTCTTTTCGGTAATCCTCATAGCTTTTGCGTATATTTTCATATTTTAATCCTAAAATTTGGGCAGCAAGAAAGGCGGCGTTTTTGGCGCCCGCTTTGCCAATAGCAACGGTTGCAACCGGAATCCCCCCGGGCATTTGAACAATGGAATAGAGCGAATCAACCCCTTTTAAATCACTGCCGGCAACCGGCACTCCGATTACCGGAAGGGTTGTCCAGCTTGCAATTACGCCCGGTAAATGGGCTGCCCCACCGGCGGCGGCGATAATAACTTCAAAGCCGTTTTCTCTTGCCGATAACCCGAACTGTCTAACCTTTTCCGGCTTGCGATGAGCCGACATAACTTTAACCTCGTAATCGATACCCAGCATCTGTAAGGCATCGATTGCCGGTTGAACGGTTTCACTATCTGATTCGGAACCCATTACAATAGCAACTTTTGGCATCACAACTCCTATTTAGAAATCGCTTTCATTATCCGAGAGGGCGATATCGCGCCTATAATGGCATCCCTCGAAATGAATTCTTGAAACATTATTATAAACTTTTTGCCGTGCTTCCGCGAGGTTTTTACCCAACCCCACCACGGTTAAAACCCTGCCGCCGTCGGTTAAGATATTGCCGCAAGAGTCAGCCCTGGTTCCGGCATGAAAGACCATTATATCACTATCGACGTCGGAGAGTCCGCTAATCGGTAAACCCTTGGGGTAATTTCCGGGATACCCCGCCGAAGTCATTACAACGCCGACACAGGCGTCTTCCGTCCATTCCATTTCAATTTCGCTTAGCCTGTTTTCGGCAACGGCAAGCATTATTTCAAAAAGGTCTGATTTTAGGCGCGGTAAGATTACCTGCGTTTCGGGGTCTCCGAAACGGGCATTAAACTCCATCACTTTCGGTCCTTCTTCCGTAATCATTAAACCGCCGTATAATACCCCGTGGTAGGGGGTGCCTTCGGTAATCATGGCCCGGATAGTGGGCTCCATAATCCTCTCAGAGACCTCTTTTGACAATTCGGGGGTTAAAAAGAAAGGGGGGCTGTAACAACCCATTCCGCCGGTATTCGGGCCCTTATTTCCATCAAAAACGGCCTTATGGTCACAGGCAAAAACCATTGGGAGGGAAGCGGAGGCATCGGCAAAATAAAAAGCGCTCATCTCCCTGCCAATCATTTTTTCTTCGATAACAACACTGTTACCGGCGTCACCGTGTATTTTTGAATCCATTATATCCGCAAGGGCCTGCAAGGCCTCTTCCCTCGTTTCGGCAACAACAACCCCTTTACCGGCCGCAAGCCCGTCGGCTTTAACAACAATCGGCATTGATATACTGTTAATATATTCTTGTGCTTCGGCGTAAGAAGAAAAGTTAACGCTTTTAGCGCAGGGGATGTTATATTTCTGGAGAAGATTTTTGGAAAAAACCTTACTGGCTTCGATTTGGGCAGCCGCTTTGTTAGGGCCGAAAACCTTAAGCCCTTTGGATTGAAAGGCATCGACAATTCCCGCCGCCAGCGGTCCCTCGGGGCCGATAACGGTTAATCCGATATTATTTGCTAATGCAAACTCGACCAGCGCCGGAATATCGTTTGCCTTAATATCAATGTTTTTTGCAGCCAGTGCAGTCCCCGCATTACCCGGGGCCGCAAATATCGCATCCACTTTTGGGCTTTGAGCAAGTTTCCAAACAAGGGTATGCTCCCGGCCGCCACTGCCAACAACAAGTACTTTCAGAGGATTCCTCCTTTATCGTAATCTAGTATCATTTTATCCATTTTTTTACTGAATGACGTTTTGAAACTTATCGCTAAATCAGTCCAAAAGACAGCCGCCGAAAAAGCAAATCGGCCCCTTTTTTGTTCGAATTTCAAGCGATTTTTAGCCGATTTAATACAGGCATCCAGCGTTAATTTAAAATCTTTTTGTAATAGTCGGAGTTTACTGTATTCGGGCTTGGGCAGTTTTTTTACGGTCGCTAAAATCGGTGGCAGAGCGACCAAAACGTTTGCCAGCCCGTCTAAATCGGTAGGAAATCCGTCGGGGCCTATATTTGTAAAGGGAACCGTAATTTCTTCGGCTTGCCTATACAAAGGCACAACCGCCGTGAGCCAGGTTATAGTATCCTGCTTTTCTGTATTTTTCATTGCATCTTCCGGCTAATCAGTTAGTCGAATTAACAATATAATTATTCAGTTCGTTTATAAAATTAGCCCTGGCGGGTCCGACCGCTTCCATATGGGCGATAGCATTGTTTAATAACTCGCCCTTACCCTGTTCTATGGCTGAAGCAATCCATTGAATTGCCTGCACAAGGTTACGGGTAACATTGTTAATGTAATAGGTTTGTAACTGAGCGGCCGCCGCATCGGGTACTTTCATTAAAGTCGCATTGGAATGTAACTGCGCAACCTTACCGTGAACCTTTGAAACACTGTCGCTCCATGCTTGGCTGGAGATTTGCGGATTTGACATCAAGCTATTAAGGCTTAGGATGGCATCAACGACTTCCGAATCCAATGCGGTTACCGCCACAGCATATTCCGCCTCACCGCTCTGTGTAGGGGTGCTGACTTCTGTCGTGGTGGTAGTGATAAATCGGGGGCCGAATATATCGTCGCGGTAAAATATTAATACAAAGCACGTGCCTCCGATAATAAGCACCGTAGCAATTATAAGCACAATCTTAGTAACAAGATCCATATGAAGTCACCTTCTCCCGCTTTTTGTTCTCACCGGCAAATTCGAGGCTGATCTCGATATTTTGCTTTATATGATACTCTTTTATCCGACTTTATGCCACCTGTTTGTTTTAGCCGGTTAATCATAAATCGATAAATATTACCCCAATTATACCGCCTGAGAAAAGCATGTCAACATATTTTCAGCTTTTGGGAGAGAAAAGCCCTCGCTTGCTTTGTGTGCTACATTGTGTTACGATATATTTGTAATGGGGAGGTGTTAATATGGCCACGATTACAGTAAGGCTAAACAAAGATGAAGAAAGAATCTACAAAGAGTATGCCGAATATAAAAATATCCCTTTATCGACGCTGATGAAGGAAGCGCTGACCGAGAAAATTGAAAATGAGATTGATTTAAAAGCCATTTTGGCATACGAGGAAGCGTTAAAGAACGGGCAGGTCGGATATGTTTCTTTCGGCGAAATTAAAAAAAGATTAAAGATGTAAAATGAAATATTCGATTGTTTTTGAGAAAAATGCCGAAAAGCAGCTAAGCGAATTGGGTATCACTCAACAAAGGATAATAATCAATTGGATATCCGAAAACTTGGGGAATGCCGAAAATCCGCGTGTGCATGGCACAGCCTTAAAAGGCAAAAAAGAATATTGGCGATATAAAATCGGGGATTACAGGGTTATTGCCGATATTAAAGGGATGGGGATTTATCTGATTACAATTGAAAGGGGTAACAGAAAGAGTATTTACAACGATTGATGGGGGGTCTCCTTTTGTTGTTCTCCAAAGTGTAAACTAGACATTAAACAAATTTGTTTTAGGTAACATAAATTCTTTTATTCAGTTTGATACTAACTATCTATCTTCTATGGCATTAACTAGTATTTTGTTATCAAAGTGGTATCAAAAGCATGATGTCAGCTTGAGTTTAATCAGTAAGTAAACGCGCCATTTCACATATTATTAGAATTGATTTTTAGTTACTCTAAACCTTGACAATATCTTTCTTTCGCTTCCTTAAAATCCATACTAACAGATGCAATAATCTCTTCTTTTGCAGCTTTCAATTCAGCGAGCTTTTCATAAAGTTTCTCGTATACTAATTTTTGTGAAGGCATAGTTATTCGATTGCTGGCATCATCGATTTCATCTAATTCAATATTTTCTTCCTCATAAATAGTTTTCAATAACCTTAAAATGTCTTCCTTGGTTATTGAATCTATATTTTTGTATTCACTCCCATTAAGATAATACCCTTCTTGATTCTCAATCTTTAACAGCTTCATATATTTCCCTCCTCTGTGTGTAAGCGTCTTCACCAGCTTCCATTGTTTCCATTAGTGATAAGTAATTAGCTTTCTCTTTGCCGCATATGCTTTTTAAGTTCTTTGATGTTAATTGCCCCGTATAAACATAATATTGCGGCCCATTATCAGTCATTTCTTTTTCTGTAAGTATTATAAAATCTGGTTTCAACAAAATTCCTATGGAATTATTATGTGTCACGACGAAAACAGTGGATTTAAGTGATAGCTCCTTAATGGATACAATTACATTGTCTTTGATAAATATGTTGTCAAACGAAGACTCTGGTTCATCAATTAGAACCATTTCATATTTATAGGCATCCTTTAATTCTGCCAAAAGATTGTATTCGGCTTTTTCTCCTCCTGATAACTCACTATCGAAAAGGTTTTTTACTGTATAGGATAACTTCCAAAACGCTTTGTAAATGTTTTCATATTGAATATTATAGTTATCTCTTTCTTTCCTAAGTTTTCTGTAAAATTCGAATGGAGAACATGGAATCTTCATAAGTGAAGTTGTATTTTTTGCTGCACAAGCTTTATTTATTTCTGTAGCAGTGGTAATCCTGCTTACTTTTGCCTCAACTGCAAACCCGAATATTTGTTCAGTTTTAACAACCCTTTCTTCTCCTCCGGTTTGAATTAAATCGTTAAACTTATCCTCAATAACCAATAGCCTAAAATGATTCTTCAAATTTACATCTTCAATTGGGTTTAGAGATGACTTTTTCCCAAGGCTGCTTTTAATAGTCCTTACCAAGTGATTGGTTGCTTCAATTAAAAAGTTTTCTACTTTTATTTTATTATAATGCTTTATTAGTTCTAAACAGAGCTTGACCATTTTTTGTTTCGAAACCCATTTTGAAACTTCACTCTCGTACTTTATATCATCAATAATTGTAATTAAGGATTCAATAATCTTCTTTAAATCTGTTAAGTCTTGTGTATCCAAGGTTGATTCTGTAAAAAGCCTAACCCGTGAATATATATCTTCTTTTTGGGTATTGGTAGCAAAGTTTTTCAGCGTTTTAATATATGTTCCTATCTTGATAATACTTTCATCCCAATCAAGCGTTGAAATACATTCAAGCAATTGCTTTAGCTCTTTAAAATAATCGGCCGTAAAATGATCGTTTTCGCGTTCAATTATTTGTTCAAACTTCTCATCCTCACTTCTACTCACTAGATCAAATTGACGAATATATTTAATACTATCAATTGGATAGCTTTTCGCGATAGTATTCAATGTATATGTTTTCCCAGAAGAACGTTTCCCTAAAACAATATTTAAACCTGTAGATGCAACAGTGCCATCTTCTAATATCTGAAAAACTTGTTCTTGGTCACTGTCTGTTAAGCTAACATTCTTCTTGTCTTTGAGTGCATATTTAATTTTTGGAATAGAAATCTCATCGCAATTTATATACGTTTGTCGTGTCGGAAACTGATGACTATCCATTTTCTCCACTACTTGTGCCGCTCGCCAGTCACTGAAAAGCAATGGAGTTAGCCCGTCTTCTTTTTTATATCGTTCGAATTTTTTCGGACTCTGAACCTCTCCAGCATCAACAAACCCCTCAAGATTTTTTAGAATAGTATCGCTGACTTGAGGCTCTTTATCATAATGGGGAATGAGTAAGTATTGGTTCAGATTTGTAAATATGTTTGTAAATGCATTATAGTCAATTGATTCCGTGTCACTGACAAATTTATCTTGAACTTGTTTGCATTCTGTATCAAATTTTCCAAGCATATCTATTGGAGAAATTATTATGATGTGTCCATTTTCAATATTTATTTCTATTCCAGGGAACACAACTACCCCTCCCAACTTTGCACTAATAAATTCAAACTGTTGTCTATCAAAGCAGTTGTGATTTGTGATTGCAATAGCATCTATTCCTAATTTATCGACATACCCTTTCATTGCTTCAATTGAAAACGTGAAGTCAGAATCAAGATTAGTAGCCTTCGTATGAATATGGAAATCGAGTTTTTTCAAAACTATTCCCCTTTGACTAGTCCCTTTTGGTTAAACATCTAATAAATCCATCCCGCCGTGGCATTTCTGTTTACTCAACCAATTAGTGTCCGCAAATTCATAAACATTATTCCAATTATAACGCGAGAATCAAACATGTCAATATATTCTATATTATTGAGTTATTCAAAAGCTTAACAATGTAGGGCTTTTGAACTATTTTGTTAGGTGTAGAAGTTGGATACTTTCATTCTGCGTTACTTCATCAATCAGAGATGCATTCCGCCATTTTGGAATGATATAACTAACAAAAAAGGCTATCCGACCCTTTCAAATCAGATAGCCTTTATCCATACAATCAGTGCTACCGAAACGCTGCCTTGATGATTTACAGCGTTTATGGCTTTATTTTTATTCCCACTCAATAGTTGACGGCGGTTTGGAGGTTATATCATAAACAACACGGTTAACCGAACCGATTTCAGAAACAATGCGGTTCGAAATACGTGCCAGTAAGTCGTAGGGTAAACGCGCCCATTCCGCTGTCATAGCGTCGTTACTGGTAACGGCACGCAGGGCAATCAGATAATTGTAGGTGCGGGAATCATCGGCGACGCCGACGCTCTTAACATTTGTGAGGATAGCAAAGCTCTGCCATAATTGGCGGTATAACTTGGCTTTCTTGATTTCGTCCATTACAATCCAATCCGCGGATCGCAATGTTTCCAATTTTTCTTTGGTAACTTCACCGATAATACGAATTGCTAAACCGGGGCCGGGGAAAGGCTGTCGCCAAACCATTTCTTCCGGTAAGCCAAGCTCAAGCCCGACCTTGCGTGCTTCATCTTTAAACAGATATTTAAGCGGTTCCAAAAGCTCAAAGGTCATATCCGAGGGCAGTCCGCCCACGTTATGATGCGTTTTGATTTTAACGGTAGCGCTGCCGGTGGATGTGGCGCTTTCGATAACATCGGGGTAGAGGGTTCCCTGCCCCAAAAAGCCGACTTCGCCCAATTTATTGGCTTCTTCTTCAAAAACCTTAATAAACTCCGCGCCGATGATTTTACGTTTTTGTTCGGGGTCGGTAACGCCCTTTAAACGCTCCAAAAAGCGCTCCGAAGCATCAACGTAAATAACATTCATGCCTAAGTTCTGGCGGAATACCTCAAGTGTTCTTTCGGCCTCTTCGCGGCGTAATAAACCGTGGTTAACAAAAATACAGGTAAGTTGTTTGCCGATGGCCTTGTGCAGCAGCGTTGCCACAACCGAAGAATCGACACCGCCCGAAATAGCGTTAATAACCTTTCCGTCGCCGACCTGTCTTTTGATATTCTTGATACTGTTGACAATAAAGTTATCCATGGTCCACGTTGCGTGGCATTCACAGATTTTATAAACAAAATTTTCCAGAATTTGTTTGCCGTGCGGGGTATGAACAACATCCGGATGGAACTGGATACCGTACATATTGTCTTTATTTATAACGGCGATAGGGGTGTTTTCGGTGTACGCCAGAGATTCAAAGCCCGGAGGCAGTTTTTCAATAATGTTTGAATCGTCCATCCAAACCGTAATGGCATCGGGTAAATTGTTAAATAACGGGGAATCCTGGTTACTGATGTGTAAAACGGCGTGGTCGGACTCCTGGCCCGAATTTCCTTTGACCACTCCGCCCAATTGATAGGCCATTGCCTGCATTCCGTAACAAATCCCGAGGACGGGCAGCGCTTTTTCAAAGACATAAGCCGGAATTTTAGGCGCATTTTCGTCATAGACGCTCGACGGGCCGCCGGAAAGAATAATACCTTTGGGATTTAACTGGACAAGCTTCTCCCAGGGTGTATCGTGAGGGACCAGTTCGCAATAAACATTGAGTTCCCTGATATGGCGTGCGATAAGAAGGCTGTATTCGGAACCAAAGTCAATTACAATAATCGATTCTTGCTCCACACCGGAAACGGCTTCTCCGGTTGCGATCGGTTTTTCACCGGCGATCTCTTTGGCAATTTCGAGGTAGGTGGAAACTTCTGCGTCTCCGCTGGCGGCTACACGGTAACTTTCGTCTTTTGACTGCATTTTCTTTCCTGTATTTTAAAAAATTTTATAGCACTCAGGTTAACATTCTGCTATAATTATCGTCAAGTTAAGTATAGGACTTAAAGCCATGTCTTTTCAAACGCCCGCAAATACAAGCTCTCAAAAAAATATCGGAATAAATTTTTTAAAGAGGGACGGTGTGATTGTTTTTCCCACCGATACCGTCTATTGTTTGGCTTGCAGGTACGATAATATCAAAGCCGTAAACAGAGTATACGAAATAAAGCAAAGGGCGCACAATTTGGCTTTACCGATTATGGTCGCCGATAAAGCACAGATTAATAAAATAGTAAAATATATCCCGGATTCGGCGCAGCCCTTTATTGCTAAATATATGCCGGGGCCGATTACGCTTATAATGCCGAAAGCTGATTCCGTAAACAGTTTGATTACCGATAATAAAGATACGGTGGCGGTGCGTATCCCCAAGCACGATTTAACGCTGGATTTAATTAAAGGCGTCGGGGTGCCCTTGGTAGCTACCAGCGCCAATATCAGCGGCATGCCCAATAACGCCGATGCCGAACAAGTAATTAAACAAATCGGTGATAAAGTCGATTTTGTTTTGGATAGCGGAGAGTGCCCGCTCGGTACAGTATCCACCATTGTTGATGTTACCGGAGAAATTCCGGTTATTCTCAGAGAAGGGGCAATCAGCCGCAAGGAACTGCAAATATTTTACGAAGGGATAAAATAATGACTAACAATAATAATATCGCCATAGGCTGCGACCACAGAGGGTTGGAGTTAAAAGAAAGGGTTAAAACAATTCTGGCAGCGAAAGGGTATAATTGCCGTGACTTCGGTACTTATACCGAGGAGTCGATTGATTATCCCGATATTGCCGGGCTTGTTTGCAATAATGTTACCGCAGGCATTGCCGATAAAGGTATACTTATCTGTTCTACGGGAGCCGGAATGTGCATTGCCGCCAATAAGTTTAACGGAATCCGTGCCGTACTTTGTTTTGACAGTTTTTTGGCACGGCGCGCCCGCGAGCATAACGATGCCAATGTTTTGTGCCTTGCCTCCTCGGTTAATACCGACGTGCTTAGCGATATTGTTACCAATTTTTTGGAAGGTGTTTTTGAAGGGGACAGACACCAACGCCGCATTGATAAAATTAAAGCGATTGAACTTGCCAACAAACAGGATTGTTAACCTGTGTCAGCTATAAATAGATTTGACACTTAACACGACATTGTGATACTTTAGGATTAAAATCGCGGAGATGGGCTCGTTTAAACTGATTTAGATCCGTCCCCATTGGGATGGATTTTTTAATTTTAGCCGTTTAAGGGGATTTTATATGAGAAGCGATGCAGTTAAAAAAGGGATTGAAAGAGCACCGCACCGTTCGCTGATTCATGCACTCGGTGTTTCTGCTCCGGACATAAAAAAACCGTTTGTCGGGGTGGTAAACAGCTTCACCGAGGTTGTTCCCGGCCATATTCATTTAAGAGGCATTGCCGATGCGGTCAAGGAAAATATTCGTGCTGCCGGCGGTGTTCCCTTCGAATTTAATACTATCGCCGTTTGCGACGGTATTGCTATGAATCACGCCGGTATGAATTACAGTTTATCCAGCCGTGAACTGATTGCCGATTCAATTGAAATTGTAGCGCAAGCGCACGCTTTTGATGCGCTGGTGTTTATCCCCAACTGCGATAAAGTTGTTCCCGGGATGTTAATGGCCGCTCTAAGGCTAAATATTCCGTCTGTCTTTGTTAGCGGCGGCCCGATGATGGCAGGGAAATATGAAACCGATAAAGGTTGCCAAAAGGTTGATTTAAACTCTGTTTTTGAAGGCGTCGGGAAAGTTGTAACGCAACAAATGACAGAAGAGGAATTACAAAAATTGGAAGAAGTGGCGTGCCCCGGTTGCGGAAGTTGTTCGGGGATGTTTACCGCTAATACAATGAACTGCATTACCGAGGCAATCGGAATGGGTCTTCCCGGTAACGGGACTATACCCGCGATTGACCCGCGCAGAATTGAACTTGCCAAAGAAGCCGGCAGAAGAATTATCGATTTGCTTGCCGCCAATGTTTGCCCGAGGGATATTATCAATCCCCAATCTTTGGAAAACGCCTTTTACGTTGATATGGCGCTGGGTGGCAGTACCAATTCGGTTTTGCATCTGATGGCAATCGCGCACGAGGCGGGGGTTAGTTTTCCGTTGGACAGAATCAATGCCGTTAGCGAAAAAACGCCTTGTCTTTGTAAATTAAGGCCTGCGGGCAATTATCATATTGAAGATTTAGACAGGGCCGGCGGGATTCCGGCGGTTATGAAAGAGCTTAAATATTTACTGAATTCGGATTTAAATACCGTTTCGGGGTTAACAATCGGTCAAATTGCCGGCGCTGCGGTTGTCAAAGATTCCGACGTAATCCGTTCTAAAGAGACAGCCTACTCCGATAAAGGCGGCTTAACGATTCTTTTCGGTAACCTGGCGCCTCAGGGGGGTGTTGTTAAACGGTCGGCGGTGGCGCCTGAAATGATGGTCCATCAGGGGCCGGCGCGCGTTTTTGATTCCGAGGGCGATGCCACCAAGGCAATTATGGACGGTAAAATCAAAGACGGCGATGTTTTGGTTATCCGCTATGAGGGCCCTAAAGGCGGCCCGGGAATGCGGGAAATGCTTACGCCGACTTCATTGCTTGGCGGAATGGGGCTCGATAAGACCGTGGCCTTAATAACCGACGGTCGTTTTTCGGGCGCTACAAGAGGAGCGGCAATCGGCCATGTTTCACCGGAGGCTGCTGCCGGCGGTCCGATTGCAGCAGTAAAAGAAGGGGATATTATCAGTATCGATATTCCCAACAATAAACTTGAAGTTAATATTTCCGATGAGGAGATTAATAAAAAAATTGCGGTGTTAAAGCCCTTTGAATCAAAATTCAAGACGGGTTATCTGGCAAGATATGCCGAAAGTGTTACATCGGCCAGCACCGGCGCTGTTTTTACTAAATAACGGAGGTTGATTATGAAGAAAACCGGATCGCAAATATTGTGTGAAAGCCTGATTAATGAGGGTGTTGATACGATGTTCGGTATTCTTGGAGGGGTTATCATTCCTTTTTATGATACCTTACCGCAATATCCTCAGTTAAGGCATATTTTGGTTGCTCACGAGCAGGGCGGGGCCCATGCCGCCGAGGGTTATGCGCGTGCCACGGGCAAAGTAGGTGTCTGTGTTGCTACATCCGGCCCCGGCGCTACCAATCTTGTAACGGGGATTGCCGATGCCTATATGGATTCCATCCCTATGGTAGCAATTACCGGTCAGGTTGCGAGTTCTTTAATCGGAAAAGATGCTTTTCAAGAAATTGATATTACGGGTATCACCCTTCCGATAACAAAACATAATTATTTGGTTACCGATACCGCTTCGTTGGCGCAGGTTGTAAAAGAAGCCTTTTATTTGGCACAATCTGGGCGTCCCGGGCCGGTACTGATTGATATCCCTAAAGATGTGTTAACCAATTCGGTCGAGTACAATCCGCCGACTAAGGTTTCGATGCCCGGATATAAACCCAAAGGGCAGGGCGGCCATCCTTCCCAAATTAACCGGGCGATTAAATTGATAAACGATGCCAATAAACCGCTGATTGTTGCCGGTCATGGCGTTATTATCTCGAAAGCCTACGATGAATTAAAACAACTGGCGGAAACTTCGCAAATTCCGGTCGTGACCACTTTGTTGGGAATCAGCTCATTTCCTGAATCGCATTCGCTGTCATACGGATGGATCGGAATGCACGGTATGACCTATGCTAACTTGGCGCTTCAGGAATGCGATTTGATGATTGCCATCGGAATGCGCTTTGATGACAGGGTTACCGGTAAAATCACCGGCTTTGCACCCAAAGCCAAAATTATTCATATTGATATTGACCCGGCCGAAATCGGGAAAAATGTCCCTGTTGACGTTCCGATAGTCGGAGATATCAAACCGGTCTTAAAATCTTTAAATAAAGGTCTTGAAGAGCAAGGGCATCCCGATTGGGTGGCTCGAATAGATGAACTTCGCAAAGAGTATCCCTCGTTGGATATTAAAGATACATCTAAAATCATACCTCAGTATGTCATCAGGCAAATATATGAGATTACCAAAGGCGATGCCATTGTTACAACCGGTGTCGGACAACATCAAATGTGGACGGCACAGCACTTTTGGTTCGATAAACCCAACAGCCTGATTACATCGGGGGGGTTGGGGACAATGGGCTTCGGGTTACCGGCTGCGATGGGAGCCAAAGTTGCTTGCCCTGATGAAAACGTATGGTGTATCGATGGCGACGGCAGTTTCCAGATGAATATCCAAGAGTTGGGAACCATCGCCAGAGAAAACATCGGGGTTAAAATAGTTATTTTAAATAACGGCTTTTTGGGCATGGTAAGGCAATGGCAAGAGTTCTTTTATGAAAAAAGGTACGTTGCTACACCGCTTTGCTGCCCTGATTTTGTAAAGATTGCCGAAGCATATAATATTCCGGGGATTACCGTCAGAAACAAATCAGATGTTATCCCCTCGATTCAAAAAGCAATTGAAACCGAAGGACCTTTCCTTCTTAATTTTGTTGTCGATCCGGAAGAAAATGTTTACCCGATGGTACCTGCCGGAGCTTCGCTGTCCGAATTTTTAGAAGAACCGATTAAAAAAGTGAGGTGCAAATAAAATGGTAACGACTAAGCACACACTGGTAGCCATGGTTACCGATAAACCCGGTGTCCTAAACAGAGCGGCAAGCCTTTTTAGAAGACGTGGATTCAATATTGACAGTATCACCGTCGGTCACAGCGAACTGCCGCATATATCCCGCATGACGATTGTTGTTATCGGTACTACCGCTATGGTGGAACAGGTAAGGAAACAACTCGAAAAACTGGTTGATGTTATTAAAGTGGCCGATGTTACCGGTACCGGAACAATTATGCGTGAACTGGCGCTGATTAAAGTCAACGCCCCTCCGGCAACACGCAGCGAAATTATGCAAATTGTCAGTATCTTTAGGGCAAAAATTATCGATGTTTCTGCCGATTCGTTGGTAATTGAAGCTACCGGCGACGAAGATAAACTGTCTTCTCTTTATAACATGCTGCGCAGTTTCGGTATTAAAGAATTGGCTAAAACGGGCTGTCTGGCGATGATTCGCGGCGGGTCAAAATCCGCCGCTATTGATAAAGAATCGCTAAAAGATATAAAATAATAGAATACCAAATTTAAAAACCTATATCGGAGAAGGAGTTAACATGGCTACTATTTATTATGATAACGATTGTGATTTAAATCTCTTGGAAGGGAAAGTAATTGGGGTTATCGGTTACGGAAGTCAGGGACATGCACATGCATTGAACCTGCGTGACAGCGGAATGAATGTTATTATCGGAGCGATCGAAGGCGGAAACGGCTGGAAAAAAGCCAAGGAAGCCGGCTTTGAGGTATTTACCTCCGATGTAGTGGCTCGTAAAGCCGATATTATTATGATTCTTGCCCCCGATACCGCACAGGCAAAAATTTATAATCAATCCATTAAAGACGAATTAAAACCGGGCAAGATGTTAATGTTTGCGCACGGGTTTAATATTCATTACGGGCAAATTGTCCCTCCGGAAGATATTGATGTAACCATGATTGCACCGAAATGTCCGGGGCATATGTTACGCCAAACCTTTACGGAACAGTCCGGCCCTCCGGCTTTAATTGCCGTTTATCAGGATGCTTCGGGGAATGCCAAAGATTTAGCCTTAGCCTATGCTAAAGGTATCGGTTGCAGCCGTTCCGGTATTTTGGAAACAACCTTTGCCGAAGAAACCGAAACCGATCTTTTCGGAGAGCAGGCTGTTCTTTGCGGCGGCGTTGCTTCAATGGTTAAAGCCGGTTTCCAAACATTGGTTGAAGCCGGATATCAGCCCGAAATTGCCTATTTTGAATGTTTCCATGAGTTAAAACTTATTGTTGACCTAATGTACAGAGGCGGGTTAAATCTAATGAACTATTCCGTTAGCGATACCGCCGAATACGGCGGATACACCCGCGGCCCGCGTGTAATCAATAATCAATCGATTGATGAAATGGAAGAAATTTTGGCCGAAATCCAGGACGGCAGTTTTGCCACCGAATGGATTCTTGAAAACCAAGCCGGTTGCCCTTCTTTTAAGGCCATCAAGAGAATGGAATCCGAGGAATTAATCGAAGAAGTCGGTGAAGAACTCAGAAGCATGATGACCTGGTTAAATAACAAAGATAAGTGATTGTAAATTGAATAACTCTTTATTAAATAAACTCGATAGCGCCGTTCTTTCAATGGGAAATAAGCTCATCCTTATTGGCCCCTCTCTGTCATTGGAGAGGGGAGTTTACGGAAGTAAGGATTAATATTTTCTAAAAGGAAGGACAAAATGGATAAAGTAGTTATTTTCGATACCACCCTGAGAGACGGCGAGCAAGCCGCCGGTGCCTCTCTGAATATCAATGAAAAGATTGAAATCGCCCGTCAACTGGAAAAATTAGGGGTTGACGCTTTAGAGGCAGGCTTTCCTGCTTCTTCAGCGGGCGATTTTGAAGCCGTTGAATTAATATCCCGCGAAATCCGCAAACCCATTATTTGCGGTTTGGCGCGCGCAATTGCGTCGGATATCGACAAAGCCGCCGAGGCCTTAAAACAAGCCAGACACCCGCGCATTCATGTCTTTGTTTCTTCATCCGATGTTCATATTATGCATCAGTTGAAAAAAAGCAAAGAAGAAGTGCTCGAGATGGCTTTTAATATGGTCAAACGCGCCAGAGGCTATGTTGAAGATGTCGAGTTCTCGCCGATGGATGCCAGCCGCTCAAGCCCCGAATATATTTACAATATGTTGGAGGCGGTAATTGATGCCGGCGCCACGACCTTAAATATTCCCGATACGGTTGGTTATGCCGTTCCCGATGAATTCGGTAAACTGATTGCCGGTATTTTTAAAAATGTTCCCAATATCGGTAAAGCGAAAATAAGTGTTCATTGTCATAACGATTTGGGGTTGGCTGTTGCCAACTCGCTGGCGGCAATCAATAACGGGGCAAGGCAAATAGAATGCACCGTCAACGGAATCGGAGAAAGAGCCGGTAACGCCGCTTTGGAAGAAATCGTTATGATTTTAAAAACCCGTAACGATTTATTTGATGTTACAACAAATATCAATACCGAAGAAATTTATAAGACAAGCCGTTTGGTTAGCGAGTTAACCGGTTTTCCGGTTCAGCCGAATAAAGCCGTTGTCGGCGGGAATGCTTTCCGTCATCAATCGGGTATTCACCAAGACGGTATGATGAAAATGTCGAGCACTTACGAGATTATGGATCCCAAATCAATCGGTGTTCCCAGTTCCAGTTTGGTAATGGGGAAATCGAGCGGCAGGCATGCCTTTAAAGAAAGGTTATCCGAATTGGGTTATAATCCGACCGACGAAGACATTAACCGCCTCTTTATTGCCTTTAAAGAACTGGCGGATAAGAAAAAGGAAGTAACCGACAGGGATATCGAGTCCTTGGTAGCGCAAGAGAAACGCGAGGGGATTACGACCGAAGCATACAGATTGGATAGGCTTCAGGTTACCTGCGGCGACAAAGGTGTTCCCACGGCAGCTGTTCGGCTGGTGGCCGGCGACGGCAATACTATTGCCGATGCCGCATTGGGGACAGGCCCTGTTGATGCCGTTTACGAAGCGATTAACCGCTTGGTGAAAGTGCCGAATAAATTAACCGAATTTACGGTAAAATCTGTTACCGGCGGTATTGATGCTATCGGTGAGGTTTTGATTAGAATCGAGAGCGATGCCGTAACTTACACCGGTCGTGGGGCGGATACCGATATCATAGTTGCCAGTGCCAAGGCTTATTTGAATGCGTTAAACAAACTTTTAAGTTCTCGTTAAAATCGGGTTAAACTTAACAGGGGATAATTATGCCGGTTGGTTCCGGTTTGTACATACCGGCCGTTACCACTACTGCGTTGGTGTTTATAATTTTGAGTTTACCCCATAATTTGAATAAAAGCGAATAACCTTTTGTAATCTTGTTTGAGGAGAATTGAATTGACTTTAATTGAAAAAATATTGGCGGCGCATTGCGGCGAAGAAAAACTTATTCCGGGGCAATTTATTAGTGTCAAAGTGGATATGGTTTTATCCAATGATATTACCGCACCGATTGCGATTCGGGAATTTAAAAAAATCGGGGTAAGTAAAGTCTTTGACCCTTCTAAAGTTGTAATGGTTCCGGACCATTTTACCCCCAATAAAGATATTGCCGCTGCCGAGCAGGCTAAAATTGTGCGTGAATTTGCCCGCGAACAAAAAATTAACTATTTCGAAATCGGTAAAATGGGCATCGAACATGTTATTTTGCCTGAATCTGGGCTGGTACTGCCCGGTGATGTGGTTATCGGTGCCGATTCGCATACCTGTACTTATGGAGCCTTGGGGGCTTTTTCAACCGGTATGGGTTCAACCGATATTGCTTCGGCGATGGCTACCGGTGAAATTTGGATGAAGGTCCCGCCGACAATTAAATTCATCTACAAAGGTAAACTCGGCAAATGGGTCGGCGGTAAAGATTTAATTCTTTATACCATCGGTAATATCGGCGTTGACGGTGCACTTTATTCGGCAATGGAATTTCACGGAGAGGCCGTCGATGATTTGGATATGGATGGCAGGTTTACAATGGCCAATATGGCGATTGAAGCGGGAGGCAAAGCCGGTATATTTAAAGTTGATGGAAAAACATTAGATTACATAAAACCAAAGGCGAAGCGCGAATATACGGTTTATGAACCCGATGCGGATGCCGAATACGCTAAAGTTATTGAATACGATGTAGCCGAAATTGAACCGCAAGTTGCCTGTCCGCATCTTCCTTCCAACACCAAACCGGTCAGCCAATTGGGCGATATTAAAATCGATCAGGCGGTAATCGGAAGCTGTACCAACGGCAGACTCGATGATCTCAGGTTGGCGGCGGAGGTTTTGAAAGGTAAAGAGGTTAATCCGCACGTACGTTGTATTGTTATCCCCGGTTCGCAAAAGATTTATTTGCAAGCGGTTAAAGAAGGGCTGGTGGAAACGTTTATTAATGCCGGTGCGATTGTCAGCACCCCCACCTGCGGGCCCTGTTTGGGCGGGCATATGGGGATACTTGCGGCCGGTGAAAAATGTATTTCTACCACAAACCGTAACTTTGTCGGCAGAATGGGCAGCCCTAAATCAGAGGTTTATTTGGCCAATCCGGCGGTTGCGGCAGCCAGTGCCGTTACCGGTTACATAACAAGCCCCGAGGAAGTTAAGTAAAAATGAAAATGCTCGGTTTGGAAAAGCTCCTTAATAACAGCCCGTGGAGCAGAAAAAGAGTCTTAAAGTTGGCAAAAGAATTATTAAAACTTGTTCAAATTGCCGATAAGTCCGATTTGCTCGAAATCGGCTGTGGGACGGGGGCGGTCAGCAAATATATTGCCGAGACATACGACGGAAATATAATCGGGCTGGATATTGACGATAAACAAATTCAAGAGAATTTGAAAAAGATTAAAAACAGGCCTAATTTAAAATTTATTGTTGCCGATGCTTTGGAACTGCCTTTTGAAGACAACAGTTTTGATGTTGTTTTGTCGTTTGGTGTCTTACATCATATCGACGGATGGCAAAAAGCGCTTGCCGAGGTTAACCGCGTTTTAAGGCCCGGCGGCTATTTTATCGGCGCCGAAGTTATTTATCCGGAAGCTATTTCAAGCATGGATAAGGAATCTTCTTACAGTTTTGGGCTGGAATCAGTCGATATCGATGAAATAGAAGGCTTTTTTACGGATAATAATTTTACCGAGATTTATTCGGCAGCCAATAATTTATTGGTTTGCCAAAATTACGAGGCGGTTTACCAAAAAGCGGTTTAAATTTCCGCCGGGTAGACGGTTTTGATGTTAGAGTTTAGAATTTTTATAAAGGAGTTAGCTTCTTAATGTTAAAAGGAACAGTTTTTAAATACGGGGCAAATGTTGATACCGATGCCATAATACCGGCGCGTTATCTTAACGTTTCGGAACCTTGCGAGCTTGCGAAGCATTGTATGGAAGATATAGACCTTGATTTTGTTAATAAGGTGAATTGTGGGGATATCATTGTTGCCGCCACTAATTTTGGCTGTGGGTCCTCCAGAGAGCATGCTCCGATAGCTATTAAGGCTTCCGGCGTTTCTTGTGTTATTGCTAAAAGTTTTGCGCGTATTTTCTTTAGAAACTCGATTAATATCGGTTTACCGGTATTGGAATGCGAAGAGGCCGTGGATAATATCAACGCCGGCGATATCCTTGAAGTGGATTTGGAAAACGGGATTATAAAAAATACGACTACCGGAAAAGAGTTTGTTGCTCAACCGTACCCTGATTTTATGAGCAAATTGATTTCGGCGGGCGGGCTAATCGAATATACCAAAAAAAGATTGGAGAAAAATTAAATGAAGTATAACGTTGTTGTTTTGCCCGGTGACGGGATTGGTCCCGAAATTATTGCTGAATCCGTAAAGGTAATGGATGCCATCGGTAAAAAATACGGTCATGAATTTAATTATGATTATGCGCTTATCGGCGGTGTGGCAATCGAAGAAGAGGGTGTTGCCGTCTCACAAGAGACGATTAACAAATGTAAAAACAGCGATGCGGTTTTACTTGGTGCCGTTGGCGATCCCAGATACGATGACCCGCAGGAACCGGTACACCCTGAAGATGGGTTACTGGCGCTTCGCAAAGAACTGGGGCTGTTTGCCAACATCAGACCGGTACTTGCTTATCCCTCGCTTGTGGGGCATACCAACTTTAAGCCCGGTGTTTTGGACGGCGTTGATTTTGTTTTTGTCCGTGAACTTACCGGCGGTTTATATTTTGGGCAGCCCAAAAAACGCTGGGAGGAAGCCGACGGCAGATGGGCGGTCGATTCAATGGTCTATTCAGAACATGAAATCGCGCGTATCGTAAGGGTCGGTTTTGAAATTGCCCGTACTCGCAAGAAGAAACTGATTTCCGTTGATAAAGCGAACGTTTTGCAATCTTCAAGGCTCTGGCGTCAAATTGCAATCGAAATTTCAAGTGAATATCCTGATGTTGAACTGGAACATATGCTGGTTGATGCCTGTGCGATGAGAATTATTCAGAACCCCAAATATCTGGATGTTCTGGTTACCGAAAACACATTCGGAGATATCTTAACCGATGAAGCCTCGATGCTCGGCGGTTCACTGGGAATGCTGGCATCCGCCAGTTTGGCAGGGGTACCCAAGGCCGGTGAAAGAACACTCGGAATGTACGAGCCCAGCCACGGCAGCGCACCGCGACACAAGGGCCTTAACGATGCCAATCCGATTGCCACTATTTTAAGTATGGCAATGATGCTTAATTATTCGTTTGGTCTTTCTGAGGAAGCCGCGGCTGTTGAAAACGCCGTTGCAAAGGTACTCGAAGAAAAATACGGAACTTATGATATAATAGGTGAAGGCTCTACTAAAGTTTCCACCAGCCAAATGGGCGATTTAATCGCAGAAAGGGTTTAAGGTACAGTTTAATGTCTATACAGCTTTACGATACAACACTCAGAGATGGGGCGCAGAAAGAAGGGATTTCTTTTTCTGTAATCGATAAGCTGAATATTGCCGTTAAACTTGATGAACTGGGTGTGCATTACATAGAGGGCGGTTGGCCTGGTGCCAACCCCAAAGACATTGAGTTTTTCGAAAAGGCTAAGGATTTAAACCTTAAAAATGCCCAACTTGTTGCTTTCGGCAGTACCAGAAGGGCTAATGGCAAAGCGGAATCCGATCCGACTTTGGCATCCCTTGTTGAAGCCGGAACAAGTATAGTAACTTTGGTTTCAAAAAGTTCGGCTCGTCAGGTAACACAGGTATTGGAAACGACGCTTGAAGAAAATATCAATATGGTTGTCGATTCCACGCGCTATCTAAAAAGCAAAGGGATTTCCGTTTTTATTGATGCCGAACACTTTTTTGACGGTTATAAAGATAATCCCCAATATGCTTTGGATGTTCTGATTGCCGCCGAAAAAGCGGGAGCGGATTGCTTGGTGCTTTGCGATACCAACGGCGGGGCTCTCCCCGATGAGGTATTTGATGTGGTAACAAAGGTTAAAGAAGTAACCTCGATTCCGCTCGGAATCCATGCCCACAACGACAGCGAGCTTGCGGTGGCAATCACCCTGGCTGCGGTTAAGGCGGGGGCAGTAAATATCCAAGGTACAATTAACGGTTACGGCGAAAGATGCGGTAACGCCAATTTGTGCTCTATTATTCCCAATCTGAAACTGAAAATGGGGATTGATTGCATCAGCGACGAAAACCTGTCTAAACTATCGGATATTGCCGGTTATATTAACGAAATGGCTAATCTTAACCCGAATTCTTCGCTGCCGTATGTCGGAAGCAGCGCCTTTAGCCATAAGGCCGGGTTACATGTTTCCGGTTTAAGCAAATGGTCGGGCAGTTATCAGCATATTGACCCCGAGCTTGTGGGCAATAAATCGCGGATGCTTGTTTCCGAGCTTGCCGGCAGGGCCAATATCGTTCATCGTGCAAGCCAAATAGGGGTTGTTCTTCCTCCCAAAGGCAAAGAAGCCCAAAAACTCCTGGAAACGGTTAAAGATCTTGAAAGCCGCGGTTTCCAATACGAAAACGCCGAAGCCTCTTTTGATTTACTGGTTCACAGGGCTCAAGCCGAATATCAATCACCCTTTGAATTAATTGATTATATGGTTATCATTGAAAGCAGGCGGCGCAAGCCTACCACTCATAACGGTGATGAACCGCTCTCCGAGGCCATGGTAAAAGTCAGAGTAGACGGGCAAATAATGCATACCGTATCGGAAGGAAACGGACCGGTTAATGCGATGGACCGTGCTTTAAGAAAGGCTTTAGTAGAGTTATATCCGCAAATTTCCTGTATTCAGTTAGTAGATTATAAAGTCCGCATTCTTGATTCAAAAAATACCGCTTCACAGGTGCGTGTACTGATAGAATCGACCGATGGCGTTGACCGCTGGCGGACCGTTGGGAGTTCTCCCAATATTATCGAGGCCAGTTGGCTGGCGCTGGCCGATAGCCTGGAATACTGGTTAATTAAAAACAAGTAGGGATTTAACTTTTGCCGCTCCAGAATTCAAGGCTCAGGTATTTCCAACCGCCGTCGGGAAGCACCGTTAAGATATTCCCTTCATCGATGCTGTTTGCGATTTCGATAACTTGATGGACGCTGGCCCCCGATGATTGCCCGCAAAAGATGCCGTTAGTTTGCAGCAGGGCTTTACAAGCTTCATTTGCTTCGCTGCTTGTAACACATACCCGTTCGCTAACAAGCGCTAAATCCAACACCGGCGGGATAAACGTTTCAAGGCACCTTAATCCCTGAATACAATCGTTAAGAGGCGGTTCAACCCCGATAGTTTTCATTTGGGGGTATTTTTCTTTTAATCTTTTGGCAACGCCGGTTATTGTTCCGCCGGTGCCGATTCCTGCAACAAAGTAATCAATTTTATCGTACGGAAAATCGTTCAGTATTTCGACTCCGGTAGTTTCGTAATGTGCCTGAGGGTTAGCGGGGTTGGCAAACTGGTCTGCCACAAAATACTTTGCGCTTTTGGAAACCATATCGTTAACCAAATTAATCGCACCGAGTACGCCCTCGCTTGCCTTGGTCAGAATAAGCTCGGCGCCGAAAATTTCAATCAGTTGCTGCCTTTCTTTGCTCATGTTTTCAGGCATAACAATAGTAACATCATAACCCATTTTTTTGCCCAGCCAAGCCAGAGATATGCCTGTGTTTCCGCTTGTGGCCTCGATAATGGTTTTGCTTTTATCAAGCTTTCCGCTTTTAACGGCGTTATCGATTATGTATTTAGCGACGCGGTCTTTGTTACTGGCGCTGCCGCCCAAATTTTGCCCTTCAAGCTTAGCTAAAATACGCACTTTATTGTTTTCAGTTAATCCCGAAAGTTCAACCAACGGGGTATGTCCGAGGGCATCCAGAGCGTTCTTAAAATACATCACAATCTCCTTTTTTGCTGCCTAAATTATAACATCAATAAACCAACTATTAAACCTGCCGCCGGCTTTATGATTCGCACTCAATTTGTTATAGTATAAACGGGCGCCTGTCGCAAATGTTTGATAAAGGAAACGCTATGTCGGATATTAAAAATTTTTATGAAATTGCAATGGAAAAAATTGCGGCAATCGGAGACGCTTCGGAAGAAGAAAAACTGGGCTGGAAATATGTTCCCGAAGGGGAAAAATTAGCGGCTTCGTGCTTAAACAGCAATAAAGAAATCGAAAACGAAATTAAAAAATACGATAATCAAACCAGGCCGTTTATCTTACAAGGCGCACGCAAGGTCTTAATTGCCAATATCGGCTTACCCAAAAACGATATTAGCAAAAAAAATACCCGCAAAGCTATGGATAGTTTGCTTTTTATCAGTGAAGATAAAGATACGGTTACGGCCGTTTTTGATAAGATTAATTACATTTTTGAACACTACAATACGCAAGGAAAACAGCAGAAAGATCAAACTTACAAACTGCTGGAAAAGGAATTTCAAGATAAAGTTAACCAAGCGCTGGCCCAACAGACCGGCACAGCAAATAATGTTAAAGTCAATGTTGAAACCCTGCCTCAGTTTAAAGAAGAATGGAATAAGGTCTTAATGCAAATAGAAAATCAATACGCGAACTACCTAAACGAGTATAAAAAGGAACTGGCTGAGATTAAATAAACCCTTTGCGATAAAATATTAAAGGTCTCAAACAAAGATTATACCTATCGAATAGGTTAATCTTAATATGCAATCAAACCGATATACGGTAAATCCTCCGGCTCTATTGTTAAATACTATCTGTTACAACGCAAACATTATTTATGATTCATTCCTTAAATAATCCCGGATTCAATCACCCTTAAGCAAGTCGGGTATATTCAGCAAGTTATATTGTTGACAGGTTTGGCTTATCATAGTATATTAAACATAGATTGATTCTTTAAAAATATGTTACCTATTAAACCCTCCGAGCTGTAAGCGCCTAAGGGCTTTTTGCCTATGGATTGCAGCCGGTTAAGGTATGTGGGAAACCTTTATACTGCCCGTATTTGGAAAGGGGGGGATACTGATTTTTGTTAATTTGTTGTACCTCCTTCGGGAGGTATTTGTTTGAAGAGAATATTTTACAATCGGGATACTTTTTGAGTCTGTCGGAGGAAATATGGCAAAACTGATTGATACTTTTCATCGCAACATAAATTATATGCGCATATCAATTACCGACCGTTGTAATATGAGGTGCATTTACTGCAATTCCCACCTCACCCCTCATTTGATGCACGACGAAATATTACGCTATAAAGAAATCCAGAAAATTGTTAAAGCCGCTGCCAGGTTGGGAGTCAAAAACATTCGTATTACCGGCGGCGAGCCTTTGGTTAGGCCGGATGTCGGGGCGCTGATTGAACTTTTGTATAATATCGAAGGAATCAACGATATTTCCTTAACTACCAACGGCTTCTTTTTAAAGAAATATTTGGATGAGCTCACCGATGCAGGTTTAAAAAGAGTCAATATCAGCCTCGACAGCTTTAACCCCGACAAGTTTAAATATATTACCGGCGGCGGTGATCTTAATCAGGTTTTGGAAGGGATTGATGCCGCAATCAATGCCGGTCTTGATCCGGTTAAAATTAATATGGTTCCCATTAAGGGCGTCAATGATGATGAAATAATTGATTTTGCCAAAAAGAGCCTTACCGACGGCTGGAACATTCGCTACATAGAATATATGCCGTTTGTTGATTCTGTTGAGGATAAGAAAAAAATGGTTTCGATTGACGAAATAAAACAGAAAATCACCGCTGAATTGGGAGAGATGAAGCCGGATGGGGTTTCAATCGGAAACGGCCCCGCCAAGTATTATAAATTGGATAATGCACAGGGCACGATTGGCTTTATCGGTGCAATGACCCATAATTTCTGTTCCGAGTGTAACAGATTCAGACTTACCTCTGACGGGAGATTGATGCCGTGCCTGATGCGTGACGATGAAATCGATATTAAAGGCCCCCTAAGAGCCGGTGCAACAATCGAAGAATTGGAAGAAATTATTAAGCAGGCTGTCCATTTAAAGCAAAAAGAACATCCCGAACGGGAAGATATGGATCTCAAAAAGAGACAGATGTGGCAAATAGGCGGGTAATAATATTTAGCGGAGTGTAATAATGACGGGAGAACTGACACATATTAACGATAAGGGTGAAGCTAAAATGGTTGATGTTTCACCGAAAGACGATACCGTTCGCGAGGCCGTTGTGAGCGGCGGTGTTCGCATGAAGCCTGAAACGTTAGATAAAATAAAACAGAATCGAATGAAAAAAGGCGATGTTCTGGCGGCGGCCAGAATTGCGGGAATTATGGGCGCCAAAAAAACACCCGATTTAATTCCTTTATGCCATACGATATTGGTGAGCGAAGTTACCGTTGATTTTGAATTTATCGGCGATGATTTTATTGAGATTGTCGCTATGGCCAAGAGTATCGGTAAAACAGGCGTTGAAATGGAAGCAATGACTGCCGTTGCGGTAAGCGCCCTTACTATTTACGATATGTGCAAGGCCATTGACCGCAGTATGACAATCGAAGATATATGCTTGCAAAAGAAAAGCGGCGGGAAAAGCGGAACCTATGTTAAGCCGTAGCTTTTAAAAAAATCTAAAACAAATTAACGGAAACCGTGGCATCTTTTTGAAGTGTCGCGGTTTCGCTGTCTAAAACAATATATCCGTCCGCACCGGCAATATCAACCAGCCCCTTATTTGTAAGCTCTACCGGAAAGGCGGCGGAGCCTTCGATTTTGACTGCCAGGAAACGCCCCCTGGCGCTGTCTGCGATATCAACCGAATCACCCATTTTAGCAATAAAAGTTTTTGTACAAACGGGAGGGATTTGCGCCATTTTTCGCAGTGCCGGAACAAGCAGAATATAGGCATTTATCAGGCAGGAAACCGGGAATCCGGGGGTGCTTAACACAGGTTTGCCGTCCGCAATAACCAGTAACCCCGATTTAATATTGCGTCCTTTAATTTTTAGGGAAGGCACTTTACCCAGCTTTTGCAATATTTCGGTTAAATAGTCTTTATCGCCCTTGGATGTTCCCCCCGAAACAAATACAAAATCGGCTACTTTTAACGCCTCTTCGATAATAGCCTTAATTTGCTGAGGGTTATCACCGACAATCCCGAATTTTAAAGGCAGGCAACCGTTTTCTTTAATAATTGAAGCAATTACAGAGGAGTTAACATCGTAAATTTGACCGTCTTTGACAATATCATCAATTCCGACAAGCTCTTCACCGTTGGAAATAACAGCAACCTTGGGTTTTTCATAAACCTTAACCTTTGATAAACCTTGCCCGGCAATTAAGCCGATTGCAGACGGGGTGATAAGGGTTCCCTGTTTCAAAAGCTGGCGTCCGCGTTTTTTATCCTGCCCTTCAAATTCTATGTTTTCGCCGTAACTGATTGGTTTGTAGATACATAATCTGCCGTTTTCTACGCCTGTATTTTCGGTCATTACAACAGCATCGGCCCCGTCGGGAACTCTGGCTCCGGTGGTAATCTGGGCACACTCATTGGCACAAATATTTTTCTTGGATACGCTGCCGGCATAGACATAATCGATTATTTCAAAGATTTTCGGTTCCTCTGGCGATGTTCTGACGGTATCTTTGGCTCTTACGGCATAACCGTCCATTGTGGCTCTGTTAAACGGGGGAATGCTCTTGGCGGCGGTAATTTCCTCGGCCAAGATTCGATATAAACTGTCTTCTAAATTGATTGTTTCCGTTCTAAGGATTGGTTTGATGGCTGCATAAACGTAACTGTCGGCTTCATCGTAACAGGTGGGCGTATCCCAAAAACTCATCTGGAGGCCTCCCTTACAAGATGAGCCAGTTCGGGGATAATAATATTATTGGTTGCCAGTTTAACGGCTGCCAGCGAACCGGGAAGCGATATTATGACTTTCCCGTTTATAATACCGGCCATTGCCCGGCTTAATATACTGCCGGTGCCGATTTCCTGGTAAGTAAGTGTTCTGAATAATTCGCCGAAACCGTCCATTTTTTTATCTAAAATCGGGGTAATCGTTTCGATTGTGATATCCTGTGAGCTGGCGCCGGTTCCGCCGCTGGTGATTATGGCTTGTGTCACCCCGTCATTAAATAATTTTTCGATAGTGCCAAGGATTTGGTCGGGGTCGTTACCGATAATGGAATAATCGGTAACGATGTTACCGGATTCCTCCAGCTTTGCCACTATGTATTTCCCGGACTCGTCCGTTTTGAGTGTTCTCGACCCGGAAATAATAAGGACGGCACAACTTACGTTTGCCGGCAAGTGTTCTTTGTGATCATGATAGCCCATATTCTGTATATCCTATTCAAGTTGGTAGTTAATTATACTAATACCGTGTGTAAAGGGCAAAAAATAACCCTACATATTAAATTAATCGGCTAACTAAATTGATATATCCAAGACTTAAAAATATAAAAAGAGGTAATTTTAGATAACCTATGAAAGGAAATCTTCGTCGGTTTTTCGGCGGGGGTCACTCGCCGGCGGTTGATTTCTGGATTCGATATCTTTATTGATTGACGGAATTTCTTCCGGCGGTAAATTGGAGTATTCAATCCATTGTTTATAGAGCTTTCTCATTTTTCTTTCGGGGCCAAAGCTTTCTTTAAGGGATTCGATAACCGGTTTTGCGGTTTGTTCAATAAAGCTTTTCCCTTCCGGTTTGCGGGGTGCGGGGGCGGGGCTTTCACCGGCCAATAATTTCTTTCCGCAATGCGGGCAAAATTTGGATTGGATAATCAGTTTTTCCCCGCAATAGGGGCAGAATTGCAACGCATTCGGATCCTCCGAGTCGTGTAACTCGTCGCCGCAATAAGGACAAAAAGTAATGTTTGCCGGGAAACGTTTTTTATCGATTTCTTTCCCGCAAGAGGAGCATATCATTTGCCTCTCCTACAATATTAACATCTTAAACCGACAGGAATATGCTTCTGCGGCTAATTATATCACGCAGGATATAAATTGTGAATATATCAAAATTGAGTACCAAAAATAAAATGATGTTGCATTAAAGGATATTGCAAGTTACAATATATTTCAGTTAGTATATTTGAGAGATAACGCTTATGAGTAAAAAAGACAACAGGGAAGAACACGATATTATTGAGGTTCCGCTAGCGGGAGACCCCGGTACCGGATCGCATTACAGAGCCAAGGGAAAAGTGTGGGTTGAAAAAGACGGCGAGGTTTATATGGGCTGGGGCAGGGTTGAACTCTTAGAACAGATAGATAAACTGGGCTCGATTGCCGCCGCCGCCCGTCAAATGAAGATGGGATACCGCAATGCTTGGCTGGAAGTTGAAGATATGAACAGATTGGCTCCCAGGCCGCTTGTAATTAAGATGCTGGGCGGAGCTGGCGGGGGTCAGGCAATCCTTACCGCCGAGGGCCAAAAAATTATTAACGAGTATAAAGACTTGCGCGCCCGTTTCCAGGAGTTTTTGTCCGGATTAGAAAATAAAAACATGAGCTAAAAAATTAACTTGCGGTACTGTGCCGTTTGATTTGCAAAAACTAAGGCTGCTGACGATTTACTTTGTCAGCAGCCTTTTGTTTATAAAGCAATACTTTTAACTAATTATCGTAAAGTCGGGGTGAGAGGTCTCGAACCTCCGACCTCAGCGTCCCAAACGCTGCGCGCTACCAACTGCGCCACACCCCGCTATTTTGGTTTAAACACTACTCAATAGATTAACGACAATCGGGGCATAAATCAAATTTGCTTAGCGGCAGATTGGCTGTTTCCGCCATATATTGAATTTGTTGTTCGGGGGCCCAATAGTAACCGCATTTTGTGCACTGCTTGGATTTAAACTCCTTGCGCCCGCTGGGAACAACCATTATTCTGGCGTCATCGATATCTTGAATAATTATCGCATTATCGGCACAAACATACGCACACGATCCGCATGCAATACATTTGTCAAAATCAAAAATAATTGAGGCGTTGCCGCTCTCGTCTTCAACGTAGCTGATGGCCTCTCTGCCTACCGTTTTACGACAAATCCCTACGCATTTTTTACATAAAGTACATCTGTCATTTGTGTCGTTTAACATTATATCTTCCATATTAGTCCTCCGACTCCTTCTGACAGGAACATTTACTTATTTCGGCTTTTTCTTTCAGTTCCTCATATTTTTGAGTAATCTTTTCTTGGATTTGCGCCAATGTTTCAGGCTGCAAATGACGGAACCTCTTCTGTAAGCTCGTATATTCGGTAATAGGGAGCAATTTAGGGAAGTCAACGGTAATCCTGTATTTACCATTTTCCACCTCGTATAGCGGGAATACGCCTGTCTTAGCGGCAAGCCTGCCGAGCTTTACCGAAATCTCACCGGGGCATCCCCAACCGGTGGGACAGGCCGAAAGCACTTGAATATATGCCGGGCCTTCAACCTCAAGCCCTTTTTTAACTTTTTCCATTAAATCAAAGGGATAGCTGGGGTTTGCGGTTGCGACATACGGAATATTATGTGCCGCCGCAATAGCGGGCATATCCTTTTTCCATGCCACTTGCCCGATACTGACTTTACCGGCCGGCGAAGTGGTGGTTGAAGCGCCGAAGGGGGTTGCCGAAGATCTTTGGATACCGGTATTCATATAGGCTTCGTTATCAAAGCAGATGTAAAGAAAATCATGTCCTCTTTCCATTGCCCCGGAAAGGGCCTGTAAACCGATATCAATTGTGGCTCCGTCGCCGCCAATGGCAACGATTTTAGTCTTTTTATCTTCAATAATCCCTTTACGAATCATTGCTTTGCGGGCGGATTCGATTCCGGAAGCAACCGCTGCCGTATTTTCAAAAAGGGTATGAATCCAGGGGACGCGCCAAGAGGTATAAGGCAATTGGGATGTGAAAATTTCAACACACCCGGTTGCATTGACCACGATCGCATTTTGCCCAACGGCTTTAAAAACCAACCTGACCGCCAGCGCTTCACCGCAACCGATACAGGCACGATGGCCCGGCGCCAGAATTTCTTTTTTGGTAACCATCTTGGGGACGTAAACCGTATAATTTTCCATTACTCCCTCACTCCGAATATTTCAAATTCATTTTTGCTGCCGTTTTGGGCGATTTCAATACCTTTGCGGACAATTTCTTCAAAATTGGCAACGGTAATATCTCTGCCGCCCAAGCCTCCGACAAAATTAACGATTTTCGGTTTATCGGCAACGCCATACAAAGCGGATTTAATTTCCATGCCTACCGGCCCGCCGGCAGAACCAAACGATAAAGCCCTGTCCAAAATTATAAGAACATCGGCATTTTTTACCGCTTCTCTGATTTCTTCCGTCGGGAACGGACGCCATAAACGCAGCCTTAACAAACCGATATTTTCGACTTCGCCTTCTGCTCTCATTTTATCAATGGCAGTCATTGCCGTTTCGCTGAAACTGCCCATAGTCATTAACAGAACCTTGGCATCCTCGCAACGGTAGGTTTCGACCGGTTCATATTTTCGACCGAAAACATTTTCAAACTCATCCCAAACCTTGAGAATCGTTTCCTTGGATTTCTGCAAGTTTACCTCTTGTGCCCATTTAACTTCCGTATAAACAGCGGGAGGGGCAAAATCGCCCATTGCCACGGGTTTGGCCGGATTTAAGGCAAACGGGTAATTATTTTTCGGAAGGAATTTATCAACCTGTTCTTGGTCGGGCATAATAATCGGCTCGATAACATGCGATAAATGGAAGCCGTCCAAATGGAGCATCACCGGCAATAAAACATTGTTATCTTCGGCGATACGGAAAGAACATAATGCGATATCAACAACTTCTTGTCCGTTTTCGGTAAAGATTTGAATCCAACCGGTGTCTCTGCAAGCCATAACATCGGAATGGTCGCCCCAAACGCTAATCGGAGCCGATAAAGCCCTGTTGGCAACCGCCATAATAATCGGTAATCTCATTGCGCTGGCAACATATAAACATTCGTGCATTAATTCAAGCCCCTGGCCGGCCGTGGCGGTAAAAGTTCGCGCACCGGCGGCGGCGGAGCCCATACATGCGCTCATAGCGGAATGCTCGGATTCAACGGGGATATATTCCGCATCAAGTTCGCCGTTGGCAACCAGTTCCGCGAGATGTTCAACGATATGAGTTTGAGGAGTAATCGGATACGCGGAGATAACATCCGCATCCGCCATTTTAACGACATCACCCAGGGCTATTGAAACCTCAACACCAACCCTTTTTGACATTATTCCTCCTCCTTCATTGTAATTACAAAAGTCGGGCATTCCTGCGCGCAGATTCCGCATCCCTTACAATAGAAAAGGTCTGCCACAAAATAACCCTCTTCATTAGTGCCAATACAGCCTTCGGGGCAAAATATCTGACAAATGCCGCACTTGATACATCTGGAAAAATCGTACTCCGGCCTATCAGAGCGCCAATCACCGGTTTTGTATTGGCTGGCGTTACCGGGTTCGGTAACAATCGCGCCGACTTCAATGTCTTTCCATGTTAATTCATTTTCTGACTTAGCCAATTGTTTTTTTCTCCTTAATCAAGGTAGTTTCATATGCTTTTTGCATGGCATTGATGTTTTTCTCCGCCAATCGACCAAACCTTTTGTTTAAAGGTTCGAGCATAGCGTCTGTGTTAACGACACCTTTGGCTTTAATTAATGCCCCGATCATTGTGGTATTAACAATCGGAACACCCAGTGTTTCTCTGGCGACGGCGGTAGCATCGATAACGGCCAGTTCTTGGTTTTCGCCCAATTCAAGTTCAAAATCTTCTATGTTCTGGCGGGTATTAACGATAAGCATACCGTCTTCTTTAAGACCGGCGGTAACATTAACGACACCCAACAAGCCGGGATCAAGCACAACAACAATATCGGGGGAAACGATTCCCGCTCTGTTACGAATGGGTTTGTTGTCGTCGATACGGATGTAGGCCTGTACGGGGGCGCCTCTCCTTTCCGGTCCGAAACTGGGAAAGGCCTGTGCGTACTTGCCTTCACCGATTGCGGCCTGAGCCACCAGTTCGGCCATGGTTACGGTACCTTGCCCGCCGCGTCCGTGGAGCCTTATTGCAATAGGTTCATTTGATTCCATATACAGATACCCCTTTCATAGTATAACCGCCCTCGGAGAGACTTGAACTCTCGCCCCCAGCTTCGGAGGCTGATGCTCTATCCGACTGAGCTACGAGGGCAATATAGCATTTTACCCTATCAAAGTAAATTTTGGCAATCAAATTTTTATTTACAACTTGTTACACAGTTTTCTTACAAGTATTGTTGGTCTATTATGACCCTGAATCCAATGGAGATTGTTCGTTAATTCTTACATGAACGATTAAATCTCCCTTTTCTTTTTTGGAAGTTAAACCCATTCCGCTTAACCTGATTTTGGTCAAATTTTTTATTCCGGAAGGGATTTTGACAATAAGTTTCTTTTTGCGCTTGCCTCTTTGGTAAGTGATTTCCTTTTCAACACCGGCTAAGGCTTCTTGGGGAAGGATTTCAATTTGTGTTTCGATATTTAAGTTCGGTTTGTATTCGATGCCGAATACTTTTTTGAGTACAAATTGTGAAAATTTCTTTAATATTTTTGTGGCAACCCGTTCTCTTAACCCGGGTTTAGCCGAACCGCTTTGAGAAGCGGCTTGCCCGAAACCGGCGCCGGCACTGCCCATATTGGTATAAAATCTGAAAGTGGTATTGCCTTGCGTAAAAGTTTGGCCGAAAAAATCGTTATCGAATCTTAACCCGGCTTGTTTAAACATACGGCTTAACTCTTCGTAAAAAGCCTGATTGGTAAAAATTCCGTTAAAAATATCCTCTTGTGAAAAGTTAAAACCCTGATAGCCGCTGCCGGCAAAGCCTCCGCTCTTTGCTGCATCGTACTGGCGCCTTTTGTTTTCGTCACCGAGTACGGCAAAAGCTTCGTTAATCTCTTTAAATTTGGCCTCGGCCTCTTTTTCGTTACCGGGGTTTTTATCCGGATGATATTGAAAAGCAAGTTTTCTGAAGGCGCTTTTAATTTGTTGTTGGTCTGCTGTTTCGGGAATACCGAGTATTTTATAGTAATCTTTCATAATTTATTGTTCCGGGATAAAACGCTGTGACAGATGAATTTTGATGTTATAATAGTGGGTATACCTATTGCTCATTATATAGTAGATAATCACTTGTTTTCAACGAGGTCTTAAAAATGAAAGCTAAGTTATACGTTATTTCGTTTCTCCTTGTGCTGTCGGTTTTATTTAGTTCCTGTCAGCAGAAGAGTGATTTTGACCGGGCGCTGGGGGATGTAATTGACCCTTATCGTTTCAGTTTGGTGAGCTGGGAAATCAAAACTTTAACATCTGAAATTGAAGATGCCCTTATCGGCGATAAAAACATTGATATTAACAATACCGACTTTGTGATTAATTTTTTTGATGTGGTTAAAGAAATTTCCTCTTTAGAGTTTCAGCTCTCATTTTATAAAAATGAATTTACACCCGAAGAATATGATTACTTCCAAAACAAATTGATTCGTTTCCAAAAGGAGCGCGATTTACAAAAAAGGGAAGCGGAGAAAATAATCGGTCTGCAAATCAGGGAAACCTTAAAAGATTTGGATCTCTATTTTTATAACGATATTATCGGGTTTAATATCCCGTTCCCGCCGATTAATTTTTCGATTGAAACTCCGCCGCATCTTCTGATAGTTTCCCCCAGAGACAATATCTCCCGAATGAGGGAATCGATTTTATTGCAGGATTTAACCGCCGATGAAATCGAATATATTGAAAAAGAAGTTGATGCACTCGGATATTCTTCTATTGTGTTAAGGGTAGGGGGGATGGCAACCTTTCCCGCTTTTGTTTCCAACACATCAGGTTTAAAATATACGCTTAGCACCGTCGTTGAGGAATGGTTCCATCAATATTTCTTTTTTAAAACAACCGGATTTTTGTATGCTTCTTATCTTTTAGGGCTCTACGAAGACAGTGATATATCAACAATTAACGAAACAATCGCCGGGATTGTCAGCGATGAAATTGCCGATATAGTCTATCAAAAATATTATGCCCGCTATTTTCAAGAAAGCCCTCAAACCTACGCGTCAGCCGATACCTTTGATTATTATGCCGAAATGAGAAACATTCGCTTAACCGTTGATGATTATCTTGCCAACGGTGAAGTAGAAAAAGCCGAGGCATACATGGAAGAAAGAAGATTGTACATACTTGAAAACGGCTATTATATCCGGCGCCTTAACCAGGCTTATTTTGCCTTTTACGGAACTTACGCCGGCGGTTCGGGATCGGTTAACCCAATCGGGGATATGTTATGGGATTTAAGAAATAATTGCGACAGTGTTACTGACTTTATAAAATTAACGTCTTCAATTAAAACTTTGGATGATTTACATAATATCTCCGAATAGCGTTATCAATCGTTAAAATTTAAAAAATATACTTAATTGTGTTGGTTAGTTAGCTTTTTTATGATAAACTAATTGGGGTTTAATCAAGATTCTCCCCAAACACCAGGAGGAACAATATGAAACTACTTGTTATCGGGTGCGGACAATGCGGAGGCAGAATTGCCGACGAGTTCGCACGTTTAGGCAGAGCCGCCCAAACACAGCGTGGGTTAAATATACTGACCAATGTGCTTGCGGTTAATACCGATGTTGCCGACCTTAGCGGTCTTGTAAATATTAAATCGGATTTTAGACACAGAATACTTATCGGAGCCAAGAAAACCGGCGGGCACGGTGTCGGGAAATTAAACGAAGTCGGCGCTCATATTGCCAACGAAGACGGCGATAAAGTGATTGACAGTATCAGGGGCACCGAAAAATTTGCCGAAACCGATGCGATATTGTTAATCGCTTCCGCAGCCGGCGGTACCGGTTCCGGGGCAATCCCCGTACTGACTCGTTTGATTAAAGAACGCTACGATAAACCTGTTTATAATATGGTAGTTCTTCCTTTCCAGTATGAAGAACTAACCGAGGGGCGTTCAATTTACAACGTGGGAACATGCCTAAAATCTACTTATCTGGCTGCCGATGCAATCTTTTTGGTTGATAATCAGAGGTTTATTAAAAAGAACGTTTCTTTAAAAGATAACCTTTCCAAAATTAACTATATGGTTGTAAGGCCGTTTTATAATCTTCTGTGTGCCGGAGAAGAAACCCAGCCCGCATACATCGGCTCAAAGGTTTTGGATGCCGGTGATATTATTCAAACGCTCTCGGGCTGGACTGTAATAGGCTACGGTAAAGAAGACATTTCCGGATTTAGAATGCCCTTTGGCAGAAAAACCGATTTTAGAGAAAAAGATGCCCAAAATGAGCAGGGCGCGAAAGCAATGAATGAGGCTTTAGAAGATTTATCCCTTAAATGCAATCCAAACAATGCCAGAAGGGCCTTATATTTGGCAACCGGCCCTCATGATGCGATGAGTATGGATGTTATTAAAGACCTTTCCGCTTCGCTAAAGGGAATGGCTACCGAAGCCATTATCAGGAGCGGGGATTACCCGCGAGGCAAAAAGGCGATTGATGTAACGGTAATCCTTTCCGAGCTTGTCAATTCCAAGAGGGTTGTTGATTACTTTGCCAAAACTATCGAATATATTGCCAATTCAAAGAAAAGACAGGGCGGAATCGATTGGGATCAGAGAGGTATCGAGGATTCTTTCAAAGATATCCCTTCTTTGCTCTAGCGCTAGATTGAATTAAAGAAAAAGACGGAGCCTTATCCAAAAAGATAAGGCTCCGATTGTTTATAAGCTTAGTCTTCGTCGGAGTCCGACAAAAACATTCTGGTTAAAGAATCCAAGCGATCCTTGGCTATTTCCTGTAAATCTTTCCCTTGAACACTGCTTTCAAGCGGCTGAGGGAAGGAGGATTTTTCGCTTACATCGCTCTCTTCGTCGTCATAATCTTCTTCCGGCTCCGCTTCGGGCTCGATATATTCCTCAACGGGCGGAGGAGCGGGTTTTACCGGTCTTACCGTTTTTTTGGCAGCCAGTTTAGATTCAAACGGGGTTTCTTGCGTCGGATGTTCCAAAATTTCCGAGGTTTGTTGTATTACCTTGCTCATATAAAGGGTGGCTTGCCCTGTACCGCCTAACAGTTCCTTAAATACGCTTACCCACCATTCTCCGGCTTCGGCCGCCGCTTTTTTGGATGCCTCGGCAGCTTCTCTGGAAGCCTTAATCGCTTCTTCGGCGGCTTCCTGAGATATTTTACAAAGCTCTTCCGCTTTGGCAATCGCTTCTTTGGCTTCCAGCTGAACCTTAGCGCTTACTTTTTGAGCCATCAGTGCATTTTCCTCGGCATTGTTGATTGCCTGTTTTGAATTGTTAACCCATTCTTCAATCTTCTTTTTGGCCGATTCGCTAATCAGTTCAATCATATCTATTGCTTTTTCGGATTCGGTAATCGCCGATTCGGCAATCTCGCCGGTTTCGTTTTTGACTTGATCAATTTTTGTAAAGATATCATGTGACTTATTTTTAATTTCGGCAGTTTTTTGCTCTAATTGTACCAATGCATTATTAACATCTTCGATTGCTTTTTGTGATAAAACAATTGCCTGTTGAGATAACTCGGCTGATTGCGCTGCCGCATGCTGTGATTTTTCAATGGTTGCCTTTGAGTTTTCCAATGCGGTTTCAGCCATTGTCTTGGAGTGGGCATTTGTTTCTTCAACCGATTTTATGGCTTCTTTAAAGGCTTTTTGGTAGGATTTATTCGTTTCTTCGGCAATAACTTTGGCATTTTCGGCTTTTTCGGTGGCCTCTTGCAACGCTCTCATTGTTTCGAGGTCTAAAATTCGGCATGATTGTTTTATTTCGGCGGCGGAAGTTAATGCTTCGTTGGATACGCGCATAGCTTCATCGACCTGAAGTTTAAATACATTTTCGTTATCCTCGGCGGTAACCATTGCTTCCTGCGCTAATTTGATTGCCGCTTCGGACATTTCTTCGGCTGACCTGGCTATTTTTTCATTCTTTTTTACCGCTTCGTTAGCTTCCTGTAATGCTATTTTTACCGCATCTCTTGATTGTTTTACGGTTTTGTCGTTTTCATCAATAATTCCCTGCGTGGAAGATATCGCTTCTTCGGCGGTTTCTTTAGCCCATTTGGCTCGTTTTTCCGCTTCGGTGATTGCCCTTTCAAAGGACTGCTTATATTCTTCGGCGGTGTTCTCGGCTTCTCTGGTAACCCTTTCCGCTCTTTGAATCGCTTCCGTTGAGGCTTTGCGAGCGGCATCGGTGATTTTTTTGCTGTTTTTGCCGATGTTTTTCGCCTGTTCGACAATTTCCATCGCAATTTTAATCGCTTCTTCGGCGGATAAACGCGAGGCTCTGTCTAACTTATTGGCCTCATCCGCTTTTTGAGTCAGATTGTCGATTTCTTTTTTTAAGTTATTGATATCATCCGGTGAGACTCCCGCATCGGGTGCGGGATTATTATCTTTAGTATTGTCCATATAAGCGTTCCCTGCCTTTCAATATGATGCAGTATTAAATTTCTTTGTTAGAGGAATCGATTTGATAAAATCCATCGATTGCTGCTAAAATACCTTCAAGCAAAAAATCAATTTCGCGGGCCGCTAGCTCAATTGGCAGAGCAACTGACTCTTAATCAGTAGGTTACAGGTTCGATTCCTGTGCGGCTCACTTGAAATTAAACCCTTCTTTAGTTAATTAAGCAACTGGTTCTGCACCGCATAACGAATTAATTCGGCGCTGTTTTTTATCTGCATTTTCTTTAATATACGATTGCGATATGTATTAATTGTTTTAACGCTTAAATTAAGCTCGGCGGCAATTTCCGTTGCGGTTTTACCGGACGCAATATAACGCATCACCTGGTCCTCACGGTCTGACAACAATTCATGCGGCAATTTCGGCGCCCCTTGGTTTAAATGTTGCGCCAGTTTATCCGCAAGCGAAGGGCTGATAAACTTTTTACCGGAAAGGATTCTTTCCACGGCAAGCGTTAATTCATCAAAAGCGGTATCTTTGGTTAAGTAACCGGAAGCCCCCGCCTTTAAACAGCGCAGTGCATATTGATCCTCGGGATAGATGCTGATTATGAGAATCGGTAATGCTTTATCAAATTTGCGTACCTCTTTTAATACTTCCAGCCCGTTTAACCCCGGCATAGCAATATCAAGCAATACAATATCGTATTTTTGGTCCTTTATTTTATCCAGAGCCTCTGTGCCGTTACCGGCTTCGTCAATCACAATTGATTCATATGTTTCTTTTAATAATTGTTTTAAGCCTTGCCTTACAATCGGATGATCATCAGTAATCAGAACTTTCATCGGCAGTTAATCCTCCCTTTTTATTAAGCGGAATATTGATTGTAACGTGGGTGCCTTCTCCGGGGATTCCGATAACGGTAACCGTCCCGCCCCAATATTGAATCCTCTCGCGGATACCGATTAGCCCCAGAGAGCGCGGTGCATTAATTTGTTCTTCGGTAATCCCCTTGCCGTTATCGTTGACAATAAGCGTAATTTTTTTACATTGTTTCCTTAATCCGATATCGACAACAGTAGCTTCCGCATGTTTGTATACATTGGTTAAGAGTTCTTGAAACACGCTAAAAAGCGTAATCGATAATTCTTGGTCAACGGTGATTTTAGCCGGGGTTGATGACACATTGCATTTTATTCCGGTCAGATTAAAGAATTCCTCGGTCTGGCATTCAATCGCCGCCAGTAATCCCAATTCATAAAGTAAGCCCGGTTTTAATTCGGCGGAAACACTTTTGGCGATTTGAATTGACATGTTTATCAGTTTTAAAACGTCTTCCATTTTCTTTTCGGGGACTTCGTTTTGATTCAATAGTTGTTTTTGGAGCCATGAAATATCCATTTTTAAGGCTGCTAGGAGCTGCCCGAGTTCTTCGTGTATTCTGTAAGCGATATCTTTTCTTTCCGCTTCGCGGATATACTGGAGGTGCACCGATAACGTGCGCAACTCCTTTTGTGATTCTTTGAGTTTTTGTTCGGCTTGTTTCCTTTGGGTGACATCTCGGATTACCGCAACCGCACCGTTAAATTCACCGTCAATCAACATCGGGGAAAGTTTAACGTTAATCCATCTCTTTTTATCGCAGACTTCCCTTGAAAATTCGTAGTCCGCAACCATTCCGTTCATGTTTTTATTAAAAGCGGCGCTAAAGAGTTTATCCAGATTTGCCGGCATAACCTCAGAGTGTTTTTTACCGATAAAATCTTTTTTAAGTTCATAGATTTCCTTTGCCGGTTCAGGGTGGCAGGATATAAAACGTGCTTCCTTATCAAATACGTAGACCCAATCATCAATCGATGATAAAACACTTTGCAAGCGGCTTTCAGATTCTTTAACGGCATTTTCCACTCTTTTGCGCTCTGTAATATCTCTGATATAAGCAACGTTAGCTATTTTACCTTTGTAGTTCGTGTGAACGCTGGTAAACTCAATATTAACGATAACCCCGTCCTTACGGATAATTTCCATTTCAAAGGGGTTTAACATTACCTCGCCTTTCATTTTTCTGCGATATCTATCCAAAGAAGCGGAGTAATACTCGGGTTTTAACAAATTGAAAAAGGGCATCCCGAGCAGTTCTTCCATCGGATAACCGGTGATTTTAACCCATTCATCGCTCACAAAGGTTTGGACGCCTTCTTCTCTTTTAATATCCTGCATGATAATAACCGCTTCTCCGACCCTTCCTCCCAACGCCACCAGCGCATTATATCTTTCTTCGGATTCAATCAGTTCGCGGTTGATTTTATTTTGTTCGGTAACGTCGCGATGAGCACAGAATATAAAGCCGGGTGCGACATCCATATATCTGTAACTTACCGCTAAATCAAGGATGTGCCCGTCTTTGCGTTTGCTTTTAACTTCAAAAGAAGATTCACCTTTATTGATTGCTTTTTCAACATTATTTTTAAATTTTTTAATTTCGGCGGGTGTTTTTAAAATAAGATCGGCGGCATTCATTGATAAAAGTTCAATTCTGGAGTAGCCGCTCATTTTGCAAAAGGCGTCGTTAACATACAAAATATTGCAGTTTAAATCGGAAAGGAAGAAACCTTCACAGGCATTTTGAATAAAAGCGGTGTACCATTCGTTGACAGTGTTATACTGCAAGTTTTTCAAAGAAGAGTTGTCTTCGTCTTCAATAAAGGCACTTTTTGCAGGCAAATCCCCGCCCGCTGTGCTTTCACGAGTTCGATGCATCACGGCTCCTTAATTTATCACTAAATACAATACGGCAAGCGGCTAAACCGCCGGGTAAGCCCGCAAGTACAGTCTAATCGTATAACTTCGAGTATGGACTGTCAAGCAAAACACTCCTCAAAAAAACCCTTTACGGATTAAATATTACCTTAGCTTATTAGGGTCAATCCCGGTAACTTTTTCGTCAGCGGTTGGTTCATCGATATACAATCTTTCTTTCCAACTGATACCGGCCCCCAAAGTCTTACGCGTAATGGCATTTGCGACAATCAATATTAAAAATATAATCCCGATAGGGTGCAAAAAGACCGAAGGGACGGAAAAATTATGATTAAAATGAGAATCGGCAAGCCAGCGGGTGAGGTATGTCAATACAATTTGTAAAATGACAATAACAGCAACCGCCGCACCAACATCACTAAAAAACGAGCCGTGTAACAGCGAATAAAAAGGAACCAGGAAACATATAAATGCCATAAAAATTAAAAAGATAAGGGCAAGCGAAGAAAATTCGGCAATTGCGTAAACGGAACGGGTTAGTCCGTTCCATATTCCCCTGACATTATCGTACATTTTACAAAAGACAACTTCCGATAAATCAATTGCTATATGTTTTCCGCCGTTTTTATAAACTTCAATTCCCAGCCATATATCTTCCAACACCTTGGATTTAACGGCCTCATGTCCGCCGATTCTATTATATTCGCGCCTTGAAAAGAGCATAAATTGCCCGATTGCGATGGAAGGCATATGCCTTTTCGGGTTTTGCATCCACCATAAAGGGCACCATGCCATTAGTATAAAATACCAAACCGGCGTAAATAATTTCATAATAAACGATTCGGAAATCTGTTGCGGAAACCCTGATAAAAGGGAAGGGTTTAATTCAAGTGCCAGCGCCGTTACACTTCTGAGCATATGCGGGGCATGCATTGTATCGGCATCAACAAATAAGAGCCATTCGCCCTTGGCTTCCTTTGCCAGCTGGTGGCAGGCATAATTTTTACCTGACCACCCGGAAGGTAACGGCTGCCCTGTAATAACCTTTAAACATTTATTATGGGCGGCAAACCAATTTACAATTGGAGCTGTTTGATCGGTTGAGCCGTCATCAAGGACAATTATTTCGTAATGGGGGTAATCTTGTTTACATAAAGAATCGAGGCATTGAGCTATATTAACCTCTTCGTTTCTGGCGGGAATTAAAACCGATACAAACGGGGCGTCTTGCGGCAGTTCGCTTGCCTTTGAAGGTGATTTTAAATGCTTCAGATTCAAAATCAGATTAGTTAAGATTAGCACTAAAATAACGGCGATAATGATTTGAATTAACATTATAATTCCTGTTTATTTGTATTTGTCCGCCCCTCTTCGCGGTGGTGTCTTTTTTTAATACTTATTCTGAAAGCGGGTGCCTTATCCAATTCTTTGTGCTGTTTCCCTAAATATAAAATTAAAATAAATAAAACAAAGGCTAATTCGAGAGTAAAACCGGAGTAAAGAATCAAAGATAGTGCAGTACCTGTCGGCCCCATCATTACTACCCATGAATGCTGTTCAATAAGTAAAAAGGCAATAAACATAAAGACAACAAACAAAAACAAGAGCTCGGTTTGGGGCAGGGCAATCAAAACTCCAAAGGTAACCGCAATCGCCTTACCGCCCTTAAATTTCAAAAAGGGTGAAAAAGCGTGCCCTAAAACTGCGCAAACAGCAATAAAAAGAAGGTTATTAAACGGAAGGCCAATCATGTAACCCAGCCAGACAAACGGAATCCCTTTCGCAATATCCAAAATAACGGCTGCCATGCCCGGGATAACTCCTCCGGCACGGAAGACGTTATAAGCCCCGGGATTCCCGTCACCGTACTTTCTAATATCTTTAGCAAGCACCTTACGGCCGATTAGGACAGCAAACGGACAAGCCCCCAGTAAAAAGGCGGCAAGCCCCAGTACAAGTGAAACCGCTATTTCCATTTTTGACAAACCCCACATTAGGGTAATACGAGGAAGTTAATTATACAACAATCCAAGCTGCGATTCCATAGCATGTTATGAAATTTTCAAGCCCGCTTAATGCCTTTCCGCTTAAGGTCAAATAGTCATGGAAGGCAGGTTTATGATATAATTTCTCTTATCCAAACCTATTTATTCAGAAAGGATTCATTAGTTGTACGATGCCTTAGTTATTGGTGGGGGGCCTGTGGGGAGCTATGTTGCAAAGGGTTTAGCTCTAAAAGGGCACAGGGTCGGGGTCCTCGAAAAGAAACCCGAGGGGATTAGGGATATTTGCTGTACCGGTTTAATCAGCAAAAATTGCTACGAAACCTATTTATCGGATACCAACCTGATTATAAGACAGGCCAAAAGCGCAAAGGTTTATTCTCCTTCCGGGAAAATTCTCGGATTAAACCACCAAAAAGACCAAGCCGTTTTAATTGAACGCGCTAAATTGGATTCCGTTATGGCAATTGAGGCTCAAAAACACGGTGCCGAATACTTTTATAACCGCAACGTAAAAAATGTTTTAAAATTAAACGATCGGATGCGTGTGGAATATCAAAACGGGGTTTATTCGGACTTTACCGATGCGAGGGTTGTGGTTTATGCCGGCGGTTTTAATTCATTGCAAAATAAAATAAAACCCAAAAAGCAGCCTAATTTTACAATCGGTGCTCAAATTGAAGTTTATCATCAAAACATTGAGGAAATCGAAATTCATATCGGAAAGCATATCGCCCCCGGGTTTTTCGGCTGGCTGGTGCCAATAGACGACAAAAAGGCTTTGGTGGGGCTAATGGCCGGGCATAATCCCGATAAATACTTAAAAGATTTTCTTGCACTGCTTGCTGAACGGGGCAAAATTACAATCAACGGCAGTGTTCCGACTTATCGTGGTATTACACTCGAACCGCCCGCAAAGACGCACAGTGACCGTTTTGTTGTGGTAGGAGATGCCGCAGGGCATGTTAAGCCGTTAACCGGCGGGGGTATATTTTTTGGTTTGCTTTGTGCCGATATCGCAATTCAAAACATTGATGAAGCGCTGGTTCAAAACGACTTACGGGCATCCAAGTTGGCATCGTATGAAAAGGAATGGAGGCAAAAATTAAATAAAGAATTACAATTATGCCGCTTTGCCCAAGGGCTGTATTCTCGTTTGAATGATCGTCAAATTGATTGGCTTTTTGAATTCGGGAATACTTCGGGGATCGTAAATAAAATCAGCTCGTCCTCAAATTTGGATTTTGATTTTCACAGTAAAGTTATACGCAAAACCGCTGCCCCGTCCAATATTCTAAAATTGTTGTTTACCAAACATCCTTTGTCGTAGGCTATAATAAGATTACATATTTTGAAATTGGAGAATTAATGGATATCAATAACACGGAAATTACAATCGCCGAAATCGCTGCCCGGTTTGCCGGCAATAACCCAACCGAAGACGGTACCAATAACGAACAAATCTTGTATCACTTTGTCCGATGGTTCGGAAAGGATAGGGTCTGCAGCCAAATTACCCCCCCTGAAATTGCCAATTACGCTGAAAGGCTTTCTATATCCGATAGCGAATATGAAAACAAACTTGAAATCCTCAAAACCTTTCTTGTGTATATCAAAAAAGAACGTGTTATTAAATTAAGTTTGGCAAGTCACTTAAAAACCAAGAAAAGCAAACGAAAAAGTACCAAAACCGTTGAGAATAATATTATCGAAAAAATAACCTTAACCAGCGAAGGATACGAAAAGGCCAAAAACGAGCTGGAAGAATTAAAAGCTGAGCGGCCCCTGGCTATTGAAGAAATAACTAAGGCTGCCGCCGACAAGGACTTCCGCGAAAACGCACCGCTTGATGCCGCCAAAGAGAGATTGGCTCTTATCGAAGGTAAAATTAGCGAGTTGGAAGAATTATTAAAAAAGGCGGAAATTTTCAACGGCTGCGCCAAGGGGAATAACGGTATCGGAATCGGAGACCGCATTACCATCCAAGATCAAAATTCACATGAAACGCGTGAATATATTTTGGTTAGCGCCAGAGAATCCGACCCTGCCAACGGCAAAATTTCGGATGCATCCCCTCTCGGGAAGGCCTTAATCGGTAAATGCAAAGGAAACAAAATTGAGGTAACGGTACCGGCCGGAATTTTGTGTTATACCATTGAAAAGATTGAGCACCTCACTAATTCAAAAAACAAGAAACAAAAATAAAGGATTGACACTCACTAACTAACAGTATAATCTAGTAAACATCATATCAAATAGAACGGAGGTTGAACTATGGGGAATACATCAAGCGGGTTGCAAGAAAATATTGCGGCTTTGTTGAGCTATGTTTTGGGATGGATTACCGGTTTAATTTTCTATCTGATTGAACCGCATAACCGATTTGTAAGGTTTCATGCCATGCAATCGATTATTGTTTTTGGTGCGGTGACTTTATTAGGCATTATATTCAGTTGGGTTCCGTTTTGGTTTGTTTTGGGGCCGATTATTTCACTTCTGGCTTTTGTGCTTTGGATAATCCTGATTATCAAGGCCTACCAGGGCCAAAAATTTAAGTTGCCGTTTGTCGGCGACCTTGCCGAAAAATGGGCCAATAAATAATATCTTTTACTGTATCCGCTTGCGGAGGCTAATTTTGCGATTCGGCGCAGTAAAAAACTGCCTTGCCAATGTAAAAGAGGAGAAATGGAAATGATACCGATTATTTCTTTTGTCGGCAGACATAATTGCGGAAAAACCACCGTTTTAGAAAAAGTGATTCCCGTATTAAAAGAAAAAGGCTACAAACTGGCAATAATTAAACACCATAAAGGCGATGTCGAGTTTGACGTTCCGGGTAAGGATACCTGGCGGTTAGCCGAGGCCGGCAGCGATGTTGTGGTTATTTCTACTCCTCAAAAGACGGCTATTGTTCGTACTCCCGAAAAAGAACTTACGCTGGATCAAATTAAAGAAATGGTTTCAGACGGAATGGACATTGTTATCTCGGAAGGCTATAAGTTCGATAACAAACCCAAAATTGAGGTTTTCCGTTCCGAAGTAAGCGATAAGATATTAAGCCCCGAAAAGGATTTAGTTGCTCTTGTTACCGACCGTAAATTTGATATCGATGTTCCCCAGTTTGCATTTGATGACGCCGAGGGAATTGCCGATTTTATAATAGAAAGATTTATAAACACCGACGCCTGTCCGGAAGTATCGCTTGCGGTTAACGGGGAGCCTATTATGCTCAAGCCCTTTATCCAAGATATGTTTATTAACAGCGTTAGCGGCCTGGTTGCCGCTTTGCACGGCACCGAGAATGCCAAAGAAATAAAAATCACCGTTCGTTTACCTTGATTACCGCTAAAGAGGTTGGAATATGGCACCTGTAAGCGCTATCCTGCTTGCCGGCGGAAAAAGCTCGCGGCTGGGTACCGATAAAGCCGAAGTTAAACTTAACAACGAATCGGTTATGATTCAACTGATTGCCGAAAAGCTTTCCGAACTGACCGACGATATTGTTGTATCTTCAAACGGTAAATTCTATGAGGCGATTACCGTTCCCGTAAAATGGATAACGGATGTAAAACCGGGCGCCGGTTCGCTGATGGGGTTGTATTCGGGGCTGCTTGCCGTAAAACACGATTTTGCGATTGCGGTGGCCTGTGATATGCCGTTTATTAATTTAGGGCTTTTAAAATATATGATTTCCCTCCCGCGCGATTATGATGCGTTGTTACCCAAAATCGACGGCAAAACGGAACAATTTCATTCAATCTATTCAAGAAACTGTATTCCCCGAATGGAAAAATTTTTGGATGCCGGCAACCTTAAAATAACCGCCTTTCTAAAAGACATAAATGTTAAGTATCTTTCCGAAGATATTATCGATAAGTACGACCCGCGCCGCCTGGCCTTCTTTAACGTTAATACCGCCGAACAGCTTTCCGAAGCGCAGGATATCTTCAAAAACGACAAGACTTAAATCAAACACGGTAAATATAATTGAATCCGATGTTATAACAAAAGGCCGCTTACTCTAAAAGTAAACGGCCTTTTAATTTATGCGGTTTTTATTCCCTTAGAACATATCGTCTTCGCTGTCTGCAATTGCCTTTTGCAATTCGGCATTCAAAAGCGGCGGTAAACCCTCGATATCAACATTTAAAAATCCGCGAACGATAGTGGAAGTGGCATCATCGCGGGTAAGACCCCTTGCCATTAGATATTCCACTTCTTCCTCGGCAATTTTACCGACTGCGGCTTCATGCGATAAATCAATACCGGCCAGATTACCTTTCAGTTCGGGGATTGCGTGGATTGAACCCGAATCTCCAAGGATAAGCCCGCGGCACTCGAGGTGTCCTTTAACATCCGGTTCGTTACCTTCGATATAACCCCTGGCAATAATATTGCCGCCGGTAGTGATTGTTCTGGAAATCATTTCCGTTCTGGATCCTTTGCCGTTTAGGAGCGCACGCGAACCGATATCCATATTGGAGCCGGGCGGTGCAATCAAAACGCTGTTAAAACGAACGGTTGCATTTTCACCGACACAGTTGGCGGTCGGGTTTTGTTGCAAAGATTCAACCGGTTTCATAATTACATAGTTATTAAGAAGCAATCCGTTATCTTCGATAATAATACCGGTTCTGGGGCGTACGCCCATTGCCGGTGTCCAGTTATGAATCATCGTAAAGGTAACCTTGGCTCCCTTTTTGATATAAAACTCGGAAACGCCTAAGTGCAATCCGGGTTCATTATGCAGGGATGTGGTGCATCCGGTAATAATATGCAGTTCTGAATCTTCCTCGGCAATTACGATGTTATGAACATCTTGAACGGCCCCAATTTTGTTAAGGTACAAGCAAGCCTGGACCGGGAAAACGGTTTTTTGTCCCGGAAGCGCTCGAATAAAATAGCCGTCGGCGTTATTAAGTTCAACATGGGCGGTATATTTATCGGTATCAGGCGCAACGGCTTTCCACCAATAATCACCGAACCAATCGTATTTTTCTTTAGCTTGGCTGACAGCCAAAACTTCGATGCCGTCTTGCTTTTGCGAATAGTGAATGGGGGTATTACCAACCTGGATAAAGGTTCCCGAACGCTGAGAGGGATCATCAAGCATAACCCCGGTTGAGAGCATTCTTTCTTTATCTTCGGCAGGTAATTCGGACGGGTCAATATTTTGCGGGTTTTCGACCGAAATTTGCTCGTATTTGGCAAGCTCGATATCGTTACCGATTGAAGCCGGTTTTTCTGCAGCTGCCTTGGCTTTTTCTAAATCAGTTTTATTTAATTTCTCAGGCATTTGAAACACTCCCGATAACCTTTTTCTTTAATGGTATTGAGCATATCCAGCGGCTCGCCTTCACAAACGATTCTGCCGTCACACATTACATATCCGGTTCTGGCATTGACATAATTTAAGATATGACCGGTATGGGTGATAATCAATCCGCTGTTTACCCTTTCATGGAACGGATGCACTTTACCCAGTAAATCGTTTATCAGTGAACCGATAAGGGCAATATTTTCAAGATCAACCCCCGATTCCGGCTCGTCCAAAAGGACGAGGTTAGGGGATTGCGCCGTTAGCTGTAAAAGCTCAGAGCGTTTAATTTCCCCGCCGGAGAAACCATGGTTAATATCCCGGGAAAGGAAGTTACTCATATTTGCCTTACCGGCAAGTTCGGAAATCATTTCTTCGCTGTTGGCTTCCTTTAAACATGCGGCAACCATATCGCGTGTTTTGACGCCGCGCACTACCGGCGGGCGCTGGAACATAATCCCGATGCCCATTCTGGCACGCTCATCAACCGACATATCGGTGATATCGACACCTTTAAAGAAAATCTTGCCGCTTACAACCTGGTATCTCGGTAAACCCATAATAGTCATCAGCAGGGTAGTTTTACCGCCTCCGTTAGGTCCGAATATAATTTGGGTTTCGCCTAAGGGAATATTTAAACTTACCTCATGCAAGATTTCTTTTCCGTCGACATTAACAACTAAATCTTTTACATCCAAAAGGGTTTCTTTACCTGTTCTTTCGGCGTGCATGACAGAAACCTCCTCTCCGAATTATTTACTTTTATTTAAGAGATAACTTTTTTAATTTTATCCGTTAAATATCGAACTAAGGTACCTGTCATTATATCATCAATATTCCGTATCGTAAAAAAAGAAATCATTTTTAAAGCCGTACAAGTTTATAAGGTTAATTTTTCCGTTTTTAAATGGGATTATTATCTGTGCTATACTTGTGAAATTATTCCTTTTTTTAATTAAATCATTGTGAAAATAAAACATACACACCTACTTATAATTGCAATTGTTGTTGCAGCCGCATTGACACTAATAATTCGATTTTCCCCGGATAGTATCCTGCGTATAATACTGGGGATTCCTTTTACTTTGCTGCTCCCCGGATATGTTCTTACAATGACGCTCTTTCCGGCAAACCGGAGGCTTAACGGGCCGGAAAGGTTATTTCTAAGCCTGGGTGTCAGCCTGGTTTTAATTCCGATTATAGGGCTTGTTATTAACTATATTTGGGGGATTACGCTTAACTCCTTTCTATACGCACTGGCAATATTTATCTTATTTTTCGCGCTAGTCGCAATTATCCGGGTAACAAAACAAGCGGATGATGCAAATTATGCCTTTATCGTTAGTTTGGAATGGTTTTTTAAACAGAATTTAGCAGGAAGAATTTTGTCGATATTATTGGTAATTGTTGCTTGCGGAACAATTGTTACAGCGGCATATACAATCATAACCCCCAAAACCGATAGCGAATATACTGAACTATACCTTTTAGATTCGCAAGGGAGTACCGATAACTATCCGTACAATCTAAAAATAGGGGATTTGGCAGAGGTTACGGTAGTTATTGTTAATCACGAAAAAGGTGCGTTTAAGTACGCCCTTGAAGTTAAAACAGATTCTTCCCCCGGCGATGATATTCCGGCAAGCAGAATAGAATTAATTGATGAGATTTCCCTCGAAAAAGAGGGTAAATATCAAACGGTTATCAGATTTACCCTCCCAACCGAAGGAGAGGGGCAAAAGGTGTATTTTATCCTTTTTAAAGAGGGGGATAATAACCCGTATCTGGAAGTAAATTTAACAATTAACATTTATTGAGTTTAAAAAAGTTACTGGACAGAAGAATTTGCACCCCCATCCGGTAACTTTTTATTTGTTTTATCGGCCCTTGGTTGTTTTTGCCAGGGGCGGGAATTTAACCGAAGAAATTCTTAATCTTAAATCGCATTGCAAACATCTTTGTGCTTCGCTAACCGCTTCATCTTCGGTAAAACGGTTCTCGACAACCTCAAAGGTGGTTTTACGAAGATCCAAATCAATTAAAGAAGGTTCAACGCGCGGTTGTAAGGGGAAATCTTTTTCGCAGCCGATACAATCGCAAGGCTCGCTAATCGGAGCTAACTCTTCATCAATAATGCCTTTACCGCCCAGGTATTTATCAATTGCAATAGCTCCGGCTCTCCCCGAAGCAATCGATTGAATAATAGTTGACGGGCCGCTAACGGCATCTCCTCCGCCAAAAATCCCTTCCTTAACGGTTGCTTTATCAGTGGCAACGGGAAGCCTGCCGCCCATAATAGCGTTGATATCGGAAGTAATCGGCAGTTCAGGCGCGTGCCCGATAGCCGAAAGTATTGTATCGTAAGCGTTGATAAAGGTACTCCCCTCAACCGGTACCGGCCTTTGCCTCCCCGAGGCATCCGGTTCACCTAACTCCATCTGAGTACATTGAAGGAGCATTTTCCCGTTTTCCGTATAAATCTTATCGGGCGCGGTGAGGTAAACCATATTGACGCCCTCATCTATACAGCCTTCAATTTCTTCCTCTCCGGCGGGCATTTCTTTACGGGTACGGCGGTAAATCATATCGACTTGTTTGGCTCCCAACCTTATCGCTGAACGAGCGGCATCCGCAGCAACGTTACCGCCTCCGATAACCGCAACCTTTGCGCCGATTTTAACCGGAAATCCCATATTAATATCCTTCAAAAACTTAACGGCATCGATTACATTCTCGTTTTCTTCGCCTTCAAGATTCATTTTTAGGCTTCTGTGAGCACCGACAGCAATATAAACCGCATCAAAACCGTTCTTTAGCAGTTCATCGGAAGATTCAATTTTAGTATTCAGCTCAACCTTAAAACCGGCTTTCATAATCTCGCGGATTTCACTTTCAAGGATAGTTTTGGGTAACCTGTATTCCGGAATGCCAACCATCAACATCCCCCCAAGAACAGGTAACTGTTCAAAAACGGTTACCGCATGCCCTAATTTGGAAAGATAAAAAGCGGCGGTTAACCCCGCAGGGCCGGAACCGATAACCGCTACCTTCTTTCCGGTAGACGGGGAAATATTAAGATTATCACCCCAATTGGTTTGGTCGGTTTCGGCGGCAAAGCGTTTTAAGTTCCGGATACTTACGGCTTCGTTAACCTCTTTACGGCGGCAAACAAATTCGCAAGGGTGGTTACAGGCATACCCCAATGTCCTCGGGAAGGGTACTTTCTCTCTGATAACCGCATTCGATTCAATATATTTATTTTCGGTTATAAATCTTATGTAACGGGGGATATCAATATGAGCGGGGCAGGTTGCACGGCAAGGAACAAGCGCCGCATCCCGGTCTTCTTTTTCAATAAAACCTTTTTTATCGGTTAGCGCACCCGTCGGGCAAACTTCGATACAGGCACCGCAAAAACGACAATCAACTTCCGTTAGCGGCTTATCAAAAGAGGTGCCGATATAGGTTTCTTTACCGCGGTCAATAAAAGAAAGAACGCCGACTCCTCTAAGCTCATAACAAGCCCTGACACAGCGCCCGCAAAGGATACATTTACTCATATCATGAATAAAAAGAGGATTACTGATGTTTACCGGCCGTTCGTTAACACTGCGGGCAAGCTTCTTTTTGTCCCCGATATACTGGGCAACCGCTTGAAGTTCGCAATTTAGGTTTTGAGAGCAAACCAAACAATCTTCCGGATGGGCGGCGAGAATCAGATCCATTGCTGTTTTGCGCACCCGCCTAATATCGGGCGTATCGGTTTTAACAACCATTCCTTCTTTGGCTACTGTGGTGCATGAGGTGGGGAAACCTCGTAACCCATCAATTTGAACAACACATAGTCTGCAACCGCCAAACGGGGTAAGATCGGGGTGGTAACAGAGTGTCGGGATATAAATACCGTTATCCAGCGCCGCCTCTAAAACGGTTTTGCCTTCTTCGGTTTTAACTTCTTTTCCGCCAATATTTAAAGTGATAATATTCACGATTTTCCCTCAGATTCAGAATTTTGCCAACTGCCGACCGGAATTAACGTGTCCGGTACCGCGATTTCTTCCTTACTGGTTTTGACTACGGCATCGAAACGAGCGGGGCATACATCCAAGCAGTTTCCGCATTTAATACATTTTTCTTGTTCGATAATATAAATCATGCGTTTATCGCCGATAATGGCATCGGCGGGGCAGCCCCTCTTACAAATTCCGCAACCTTGGCATTTGTCGGGCAAAATATAAAAATTAATCAGGTTTTTACAAACTACTGCCGGGCATTTTTTATCGTTGATATGCGCTTCGTATTCCTCTCTGAAATAGCGGATAGTGGTCAGAACCGGGTTGGGAGCCGTACCGCCCAATGCGCATAGCGAGCCTGCCTGAACCGATTTTGCCAGCTCTAAGAGCAAATCAATATCGCCCTCTTCACCGTTACCTTCGGTAATCTTTTCCAATATTTTTAACATTTGCAAGGTACCTTCACGGCACATCACACATTTACCGCATGATTCGGCCTGGGTAAAGGAAAGGAAATATTTGGCAAGATCAACCATACATGTTTGCGAATCAACAACAATCATTCCGCCGGAGCCCATTATGGCACCGGCAGCTGCCAGTCTTTCATAATCAACCGGTAAATCCAAGGCGCTGGCCGGTAAACAACCGCCGGACGGGCCGCCGTTTTGAACGGCCTTAAATTCCTTGCCGTCAATCAGCCCTCCGCCGATATCGTAAATAATTTCACGCAATGTCATTCCCATCGGGACTTCAACCAGCCCGCTGTTGGAAATTTTACCGGTAAGGGCAAAAACAGCCGTGCCTTTGCTTTTTTCGGTTCCTATTTGTGAATACCAATCGGCACCCTTGTTAATAATAACGGGAATTGATGCCAATGATTTAACGTTATTTATAGTGGTTGGTTTCCCCCATAACCCGGATTGTGCGGGGAAGGGTGGGCGGGTGCGAGGCATTCCGCGTTTGCCTTCAATCGATGCCATCAGGGCTGTTTCTTCGCCGCAAACAAACGCACCGGCGCCTTCGTTGATATGAATATTAAAACTAAATCCCGAATCGAGGATATTCTCACCGAGAAAGCCTTTTTCTTCGGCTTGAGCCAGTGCCAAACGGACTCTTTTAACCGCCAAGGGGTATTCGGCACGAATATAAATATAACCCTCGGTTGCGCCGGTAGCATAGGCCGCAATAGTCATTCCTTCGATAACGGTATGCGGGTCGGCTTCCATAATACTTCTGTCCATAAATGCCCCAGGGTCACCCTCGTCGGCATTACAAATCATATATTTAATATCGCTTTGCTCTTTTTGGCAAAACTCCCATTTCATTCCGGTTGGGAAACCGGCGCCGCCTCTGCCGCGTAAGCCGGATTTTTTAACCTCTTCAACAACCTCAGTCGGTGTCATTTCGGAAAGGACCTTGCGCAGTGCGAGATAACCTTCTTTTTCGATATAGGCTTCGATTTTTTCCGGATTTATACGCCCGCAATTACGCAAAATAATGCGCTGCTGTTTGCGATAGAAATTAATATCTTTATAGTAACGAATATGTTTGCCGCTCACAGGGTCGGTAAAAAGGAGCCTTTCAACCGGCTTATCTTCAATAAAATGGGATTGAATAATCTCATCGACGTCTTCGACTTTAAGCCGGGTATAAAAGATATCATCAGGCTTAATAATTGCAATCGGCCCCTGTTCGCAAAAACCGTGGCATCCCGTAAAATCTATTTTGATGTTGGTTAAACCCAACTCTGCCGTTTTTTGTTCCAGAGCCTTGCGTATTTCGCTTGATTTCCCCGATACGCAGCCGGTACCCTCGCAGATGTAAACGGTATAATTTTTATTGTTTGCCATCATTGGCCGCCTTATTTCTTGCTTTTAGCAAGTCGGTTACTTTTTGCGGGGTCATGTTGCGCTGAACTTCGTCATCGATAACCATTGTCGGCGCCAGTGCACAGGCACCGATACAGGCAACGGTTTCCAAGGAATATTTGCCGTCCGCGCTGGTCTCTCCCGGTTTAATATTTAACTCACGCTCAGCGGTTTCCAAAACCCTCGCTCCGCCGCGCACATGGCAAGCGGTTCCTTGGCAAACCTTAATGGTATGTTCCCCGGGTTTGGTAAAACGAAATTGCGAATAAAAACTGGCAACACTGTAAACATCATTTTCGGATATACCCAAATAAGAGCTTATCTCCGAAACGGCTGCGCAGGAAATATATCTCTCTTTTCCCTGTACTTCTTGCAGTATCGGGATAAGATTTCTCCTATCGTTGGAATGTTGCTTTAAAATATCACCTATCGTCGCAGTCATTAAAACTCCTCTGTAAGTATCTCACTTATCTTTGTAAAAACATTAAAGGATTATAACCCAAACCCAAAGTCAATACAAAAGATTTATTTATTGTTTTAGGCGGGTAATTTATACCCAACCCCTGAGTTTCATTGCCTCTACAACGCGCTCAACCGCTCTGACATAGGCAGCTTGGCGCATATTGATTTTATATTCCTTGCTTGTTTCTAAAACCGAATGATAAGCGGCGGTCATTTTTTTATCCAGTTTTTGGCGAACCTCGGCTTCATCCCAGCTGTACATATAGAAGTTTTGCACCATTTCAAAGTACGAAACGGTTACCCCGCCGGCATTGCAAAGGAAATCGGGGATAACATGGACACCGTTTTGATAAAGGATATCATCCGCTCCGGGGGTTGTCGGTCCGTTGGAAAGTTCAGCCAGGATTTTGGCTTTAACTTGACCGGCATTTTTTTCGGTAATACAGTTTTCGACTGCCGCCGGAATAAGAATATCAACCTCAAGCTCAAGGAGTTCATCGTTAGAAATTTGGGTCATCCCCGGCAGGTTGCAAACGGAACTGGTTGTGCTTTTGCATTCATAGGCATGGGTTGGATCGATTCCCTCATCGTTTAAGGTACAGCAAACACCGCCCTTACTGTCGCAGACAGCGACTATTTTGGAACCGAACAGTTCTTTGCATAATCTGGCGGCATGGTATCCGGCATTACCGTAACCCTGTATCGCTACCGTCGCATTGGCAAGGTCAATTCCAAGTGTTTTTGCCGCTTCCCTGATAGTTATCATTCCGCCTCTGGCGGTTGCATCGCTGCGTCCGGGAGAACCTCCCAAGGGCAGGGGTTTACCGGTAATAACACCGAATTGCGTTTTACCGGCAATTGACGAATATTCATCCATCATCCATGCCATAATCTGGGGAGAGGTATAAACATCGGGGGCAGGAACATCTCTTTCGGGCCCCACAAATTGATAAATAGCGCGCATATAAGCCCGGCTTAAGCGTTCAAGTTCGCCGGTTGACAGTTCTTTGGGGTTGCAGACCACACCGCCCTTACCGCCACCCAAAGGCAGATCCAAAAGCGAAGCCTTCCATGTCATCCACGAAGAAAGGGCTCTTACCGTATCGATTGTTTCATCGGGATGGAATCTGATACCGCCTTTTGCGGGGCCTCGGGCATCGTTATGTTGGACTCTAAACCCTTGGAATACCTTTACCGACCCGTCATCCATTTTAACCGGCAATGAAACATGTAACTCCCTCATCGGAGTTTTGAGCATTGCGGTTATTCCCGGAGATAAGTTTAAGATTTTGGCACAAGCGTCTATTTGCTGTTTGGCTACTTCGAATGGATTAATACCCGACATTTTTATTCTCCTTTTATTTTTAACACCTTTTAGTTTAAATTATAATTTTATTTCGGAATAATGAACAAGGTCTTTATAATCAACAACCGTATTCATGGCATAACTGATACTGTTAATATCGGCCTCACCGGCAGCCGCTATCGGATTTAAGCCGCCGATTAAGACAACCCCGACGCGATTTAAATCAATCGGAACCTGGCAAACGGCTTCGCTGATGTTACCCAGCAAAAAGATATCGCCCAGTCCCGCTTTTTTAAGTTTATCGGAAACTTGTTCGGCCAGCGATCGGCATATCGAAGGGATTTCTCTGTAATTTGCCAAAATCTCTCCGTTACCGTCTTGAGTCACCTTTGAGATTGAGGTCATTTTGGCTCTGATAAATATCTCGGAAGGGTCAAGCGACGTACCTTCGTAATGAATCAGCTCAACAAAACGTAACGGTTTACGGTTTCTGATTTGTAATATCCCGCCGAATTTGGAATCGATAGGCACACCGGCTTTTAAAAGCGTGCCGTTAACGACAATACTGCAGACGGTAGCAAGGGCTTTTTTGCCCTCCGGGACAATATAATCCCCGATGGATTGGCCCTCACCTGCCACAAAAACAAGTTTACTTAGGGAATAAGGGGATTCAAACATCGGTTGCATTACTTTGAATGCCTTCGAAAAATCCGCTTGGTCAAAAGCGGTAATATTAACCGGAACAAGGCCTGTAAGTTTATCTAAATCAAAATCGGTGCGAAAAGCAAGAGTTTCGATTCTGGTTAGCGCAGACCCTACTTTATGGGTTACCATTGCCTTTTTAAGCTCCGATTGACCTAAATCGGTAATAATTCTGCCGTCGCGTTTGCCGATAAGCCTGGTAAGCCCTCGTTCATCCATTAATCTGAGATGATAGCGCACGGTTCTCTCGCTTAAGTCTATCCCGACATCTTTTAAGCGTTTGGCAATTACAGTGGAGCCGATAGCGGTCGGGGATTCATGTAATGCGTCGAGGATGGCTAATACTTTGCGTTCTATATTTGCGGTTTCAAAAACCATAATAATCTCCGGCGGTAGGCAACCATATGCCGATAATTATAAATAAATTTATAGCTAATGTCAAACAATTTGCCCGAAAAATCAATCCATTTTTGCCGTTAATTTCGCAACTCCAGCATTTTAGAGGATAACCAATAAAAATATAATTCGCTTCATTTTCGGCCAATATCTATTGACAACGGCGTTTACTGACTTTATTATGCTACTGGGAGTATCTTGTGTGAGGTACGGATATGGCTTCTAACTACAAACGGGGGCAGAGAGTTGTAATTGTACCGGCCAAAGATCAATTTGTATCACCTTACGATTCGCGGCTGGAACCTTTTGCCGGACGAATCGGGGTCATCACCGATTATTATCGTTTGGATTTACCGGACGGCAAAAAAAAACAAGTCTTTATTTACACCGTAAGAATGAAAAACGAAGACAAAGAAGTGGTTGTTTACGAGGACGAATTAAGGGCTTATATCGGTTCCCGCTAAAAAATCAGTTTTAATCCAAAACGTCCGGCTGGGTTTTCTCTTGATGGTTATCCGCAGCAAAGACGTATACCAATCCGGGGATTATTGTAATTGTTGCCAAAAGGGAAAAGACCGCTATTAAGATTCCGATTACACCAAACGCCGCAAACAAGGGGATTGCCGCCGAAACCAAAACGACAAAACCGACTGCCATTGCAAAATAGGAACCTATCAGTGTTTTACCGGTGCCGGCAGCGGTGTTTAACAAAGCCTTCTTCAGGTCTCCCAGCCTCAAAAATTCCTCTCTGAAGCGTTCAATAAAGTAGGCGTTGTAGCCGATAACAATTCCTACCGTTACAGCGGCAATAGATGCCGTAATCAGATTAATTTCATACCCCAAAAGATAGATTGCTCCATAAACCGCGGAAACAACCGGAAAAACCGGTATCAGTGTAATAAGCAGGTACCGCCACGACTTCAAAGTAACCAAAAGTAAAAGTGCACCGCAAACAAGGGCAATCAGCAAGGAATTAAGCATTGAAGCTTTTAGTTCATCGTATTGTGCGTTAAAAATATACGGATTACCGGTAAACCCGTAATCGGATATGCCTGTGGTTCCGGCGGCGGTTCTTTCAAGGCTTTTATTAAAAAGGTTAGCAGATTCGGTTATTGCCGATTGATTGTTGATATCGTTTACCGCAACAGTTATCAGTGCGGAATACTCGTTTTTACTTTCGTTATAAACAAAGAATTTAGCGGTATCGGCCGGCTTGTAATTCAGATCGTTTTCCGTCAATAAATAATTCTTTTTGAGCAGATATTTGTAAGTTGCCGAAAGTTGGCTTGCGTTATCCGGCAGCCCGTTACTATCGTTATCGGTTATTGTAACCCCGTATTCAATTTCTATTGCTTGTTTGGCATATTCGCTTTCGACTACCTCTTTAACAGCCGTAAGGAGCGGGGCATTAACAACGGAAATGCTGTTTGATGCGGGTTTTATGTATTTATTGTTTTCAAGTTCGTTAACCAAGTTTTGTATTGCTTGCAACGATTCGGGCCCGTTAAAATCACCTTTAAAATAAAAATAGACGTTCTCGGTAGAGCTTCCGTACAAATGCTCAATTGCTTTATTTTGCCCGATAACAAAATCAGAGGTTGGCAGAAGGAAATCTTGACGGTCAAATTTGGCTTCCAAATTAAACCAGCCGATAATTCCCAGTATCATTACTAAAGCAGCGATTGAGAACGTGAATTTACGTTTTTCGGCAAAAAAGATAAACAGATTACCGATTAGTTTAGCCCGTTTGGCCTCGCCGCTTTTAACATATAACAGCGCCGGTTTTTCTTCTTTTTTAAGCTCCAACCACATTAAGAGCGTCGGAGCGGCCAGTCCCATAATAAGATATGCGGCAAAGATTGAAAAAGAGCCGACAATTGCCAAGTTAGCCACAGATTCAATGCTTGAAACCCCGTTTGCGGCAAAGGCAATAATAAGGGCAAGCGCCGCAAACAGCAAGGCACTGCCGACTCTGCGCGTTGAATTCCTAAGCGCCTGTTCTGGCGGGTAGCCTTTAATTTTTTCTTCCCGGTAGCGATAAATCGCATGAATCGCAAAACTAATCCCCAAAACCATTATAAGGACAGGGGCAGCCATATCAACCGTAATTGAATTTTTAATTCCGATTAAGTTGGAAAAACCGGTAAACCAAATCAGAACGGCAAGAAGCCCGCCGCCGCACACAAGTGTAATCGGAAGCGAACGGAAGAAGATATACGCAATTAACATCATAATAAGAATAATTATCGGCGGGATAACAATATTAATATAGTTAAGCGCATCAATTTCCGGTTGTACCGCGGTATCTGTTCCCCAAACGTTAATTATTTCTTCCTGAGAGCGCATTAGTTCCAAAATATCAGCGGTAAAATATTCCAAAGCTGTTATACCCGAATAGCTTTGGCCGTTTGCCGAGATATATCCGTTTGTAAGTTTTTCTTTATCGGCATAAACGGTAACAATCAGCGCCGGCGATTGCCATAATTGAACGCCGTCAGTATTGGTTTGGTAAGAAGCCTTAAGCGATAATTCTTGGCTGAAATCGGTATTATCGTAATCGACAAAAATATAAAAAATGGCCTCTTTTACCTGAAAGTCGCTAGCGGTAAGCAAGTCCGTTTTGTTCTCGCTGTTTCGGATAAGATAATCGTTAACGGCATCCGCCAGAGAATAGATTCCCATTGTGGATTTACTATCGTTAAAGCGGTAAAAAAGGGTTGATAAACTGCTCTTTTTTAGTTCGTTTTCTATTTCTAAAACAGTATAAAGTTTGCTTTGAGTCAGGATATCGCCTCTGGTTACTTCCAAAATAAAAGAAGCCGCATAGATATCCCCGGGAAAAGTTTCGTTAATTTCTTCGTTTAATAAAATAAAGCTGTTATCGGGCGGGAAAATAGCGGCATTTTCTTTTGGCTGCATCACAAAAGCAGGCACTAAAAACATTACGGTAACGATTGCAATAAACAACAAAAAATTGCGCGGGTGGGTTTTAAGTAAATCGCCCAGCCAGTGATATATTGTTCTGCCGTAATTTGCGTATTTGCTCATAATGATATAACCGTAAATCTAATATAAGACAGGAAACAAAAGTTGTTTTTAAAACCGGAAAACCTCGCTAGATTATATATGATAGAAGGGAAGTAGTAAAACGGTATCTGCGAAGATAATCGGATAATGGGCGGGTTCACGTTTTTGAAAAGGTTTATGCTATAATTAAAAACCAAAAATGAACACAGATAAATTGTTACTTTCGGGAAACGAAGCAATCGCCCTCGGCGCATATCATGCAGGGTTGAAGGTTGCGGCTGCCTATCCGGGAACCCCCAGCACCGAGATATTGGAAAACTTATCCAAGTTTAAAGATATCTATGCCGAATGGTCGGTTAACGAAAAGGTAGCGATGGAGGTGGGAGTCGGCGCTTCTTATGCCGGCGCTCGCACTTTGGTTGCAATGAAACACGTCGGGCTTAACGTTGCCGCCGACCCGTTTATGGCGGTGGCGATAACCGGTATTAACGGCGGGCTTGTTATTATCTCTGCCGACGACCCCGGCGCAATGAGCTCGCAAAATGAGCAAGATAACCGTCATTTCGCAAGGCTTGCCAAAATTCCGATGCTTGAGCCTTCAAACAGTCAAGAAGCATACGAAATGGTTAAGGCCGCCTTTGATATCAGTGAAATGTTTGATACCCCGGTGTTATTACGCACAACAACACGGATTTCACACTCCAAAACTTTGGTGGAAATCAAAGATTTTACCCGTAAAGAACACAACGACAAAACATTCCGCTACGATTTTCGCAAATACGTAATGCTCCCCGCCAATGCGCGCGCCAGAAGGCCTCTGGTTGAAGAGCGTGTTCGTAAGCTTGCCGAATTTAGCGAAACATCCGAGTTTAATTACATCTCCAAGCTTGGTTCCAATCTTGGAATTATAACCTCTGGGATGGCGTATCAACATGTCAAAGAGGTATTTCCGAATGCCTCGGTTCTTAAGCTGGGTTTTTCGTACCCGATGCCCCAAAATCTGATTAAAAGCTTTGCATCACAGGTCAAAAAACTGATTGTTATTGAAGAGCTGGACCCTTTTATTGAAGAATACGTTAAGTCGCTGGGGATTGAAACAGTCGGAAAAGAGTTCTTTTCGATTATCGGCGAGCTGACACCGGATAATATTACCGCCTCCGGACGCAAGCTGGGATTACTGCCTGCGGCTACGTCCGACAATTCGGAAAAGAAAAGCCTTAAATTACCGGGCAGGTTTCCGCTGTTATGCTCCGGTTGTCCGCACAGCGGTCTTTATTATGTTCTTGCCAATATCGGGCGTCGTAATACAATTCCCGGTAAAAAGCAACGCGAACCGAAACTGATAATTACCGGTGATATCGGTTGTTATACATTGGGAGCCTTATCACCGATTAATGCCCTTGATACTTGCGGTTGCATGGGCGCCAGCATTGGTAACGCCATCGGAATGCAAAAAGCCGCTGTTAACGAGAAAATAGTGGCAATTATCGGCGATTCCACTTTCCTCCATTCCGGAATTACCGGTTTAATTGATGCCGTCTATAATAAAGCCGAGTTTACTTTGGTAATCCTTGATAACCGCACTACCGCAATGACCGGCCATCAAGAACACCCCGGAACAGGAAAAACCGCCCAAGGCGAAGATACCTATGCCGTTAGTTTAGAAGCAATTGTTCAGGCCTGCGGGGTAACCGATTTACAGGTCGTGGATGCCTGGAATGTTAAGGAAATTCAAGCGGCACTTAAAGCGTCGCTTGCCAATAACGGCTTATCGGTTATTATATCGCGAGGCCCGTGTGCGGTATCGGCCAGACGAGGGATTAACCCCTGTGTGGTTGACATAAATAAATGCACCGATTGCGGATTATGCCTCTCAATCGGATGCTCGGCAATTCAAAAAGACGGTAATACAGTTGTAATCGACGGTTCTTTGTGTGTCGGCGACGTCTGCCGCCTTTGCGAACAAATTTGTCCCGTAAAAGCAATTTATCATAACCGCCCCGAACTGACCGGAGGGCGTAATGAGTAGCTATAACATTATAATTGCCGGAGTCGGCGGGCAGGGTGTTATCCTTGCCGGTAATATTATCGGTGAGGCCGCCATCAGATCTGGATACGAGGTTAAAAAAACCGATACAATCGGTATGGCTCAGCGCGGAGGCAGTGTTATCAGTCATTTACGCGTTGCGCCGCAAATCTATTCGCCGATAATCGGTGAGAGCCAAGCGGATATTGTAATTTCTTTTGAAAAAATGGAAGCTGCCAGGTGTTTTAATTTTCTTAAACCGGGCGGTGTGGTCATAATGAATAACCGCGAAATGCCGCCTCTTTCCGTTAATTGCGGTGTTGAGCAGTATCCTACCGATAAAGAAATAATAGAGTTATTGCAACAAAAAACCGATCAAATTTATTTTGTTGAGGGAACCGCCAAATCCGAGGCAATCGGCAATATAAAAGTATTAAATATCTTTATGCTGGGGTGCCTGTCTCAGTTTACCGATATCAGCGATAAAACCTGGCGAGACAGTATTATTAAAAGCCTGCCCGCTAAAATCCTTGATATTAATATCACCGCTTTTAACGCGGGGGTGGAATCGATAAAATCACTCCGAACGGGTGCTTAGATATGTCCAATGATAAGGAAAATAAAAAAGAAGAAATCTCCTTATTAATTGATAAAGTTAAAAATGAACCGATAACTTCTTTCCTAAAATCCGAAATACTCGAAATCTCCGAGGGTTACGCTAAAGTTTCTTTACTTATGCGCCCCGAATTTGAAAATTTTCACGGTATAATCTTTGGCGGAATTATAATGTCACTGGCAGACCAAGCCTTTGGCTCCGCCGCCAATTCAATGTCTTACCCAAGCGTTGCCTCAAACTTAAACGTTTATTTTATTTCCGCGGCTCACACCGGCGATACGCTAACGGCGGAGGGGAAAGTAATAAGAAGCGGTAAAAGGGCAGGGTTTACCGAGGTAACCGTTGTAAATCAAGATAATAAGCTGATTGCCAGAGCTACCGGTATTACCATTCCGATTAAAAAGAACGAATAGTTCCATTAGGAAAATTGGTAAAATGTTAAAACTAACCGATAAACAAATAATCGAGTTTTTCAAAAGAAGCTACACGTCCGTAGACGGATTATGGTTTATGAAAGCCGAAGAAAAATATGATTTCGATTCGGCCCTTGAATTGGATTTAAATGTTTGGAAAATCATGCCCAAAATTCAAGCTCGAATGCTAAAACCGCTTGCCGATGCCGGTAGCCCGCTAAAAAACCTTTTATTATGTTTAACAACTAAATTAAGCATTGAAGATTTCGTCTTTGAAGTTGAAGATAATACCGATGCAGGCAATTTTGCAATTGCTATCACAAAATGTCCATGGTTCAACTTAATGATTAAATCGCAAAGGGAACATCTTGCGGGAAAAGTCGGAACGGTGATATGCGGCAGCGAATATCAGGTATGGGCCGAGGAGTTTGATAAAGGCATTTCTTTTGCGATTGAGAGTAAAATGTGTGACGGAGCCAAACATTGTGTCTTTCGTTTTAATATCTAGCTTTGTTTCAAATATCGGTAAGCCCTTTTGTATAGACAATATTCCCTTCAGGTGGTATTATACTGACAACGTTTTTGCGAACGTAAAATAAAAAGGAGGCTCAAAAACATGGAAATGAAAAGTTATTTCCGCGCCGAAATCTTCTACAACCTCATCTATATGTCTTTCCCGGAAGGTGGTTACAAATGATTAACAAAGAAAACACACAGAATACCGTTACACGTAAAGACTTTTTAAAAGGAACCGGGGCGTTATTATTGGGTGCTGCCGGTTTTTCTGCTTTTGGAGGGGCAATCTCTCTTTTCGGAAGCAGTTGCAGTAATTCAG